>JBDKRY010000049.1:0-8170 GCA_039683155.1 Proteiniphilum sp. | reverse complement strand
ATTTTAAGAATCACCTCAGAAGGACAAGGCATTGCATGGGATCGCTATGACAAAAACAATCTGTACGGCATAATGAAAAAAGGTAATTTAGTCATCAAGTCCAGATTATCCGCATTTTAACAGGCTTCCTTCACATCCTTCTTTTATATCACACCTTGTGCCATCATGGCGTCGGCCACTTTCATAAAGCCGGCAATGTTGGCACCTTTCACGTAATTGATATATTTTCCGTTCCTGCCGTGCGCCACACACTGCTCGTGAATGTCGCTCATGATCTGGTGTAACCGGCTATCAACTTCTTCGTTGCTCCATGAGAGATGCATGGCATTCTGCGTCATCTCCAGACCGGAACAGGCCACTCCGCCGGCATTCACCGCTTTGCCCGGGGCGAAGAGCATCTGATTATCCAGGAAATAATCAACCGCTTCGGCGGTACAGCCCATATTGGATACTTCGGCTACAAGGATTACCCCATTTTCTTTCAGCTGTCTGGCATCCTCCAGGTTCAGTTCATTCTGAATGGCACAGGGTAGCGCGAGGTCCACCTTGCATTCCCACGGCTTCTTTCCGGGATAGAACTCCGCACCCGGAAAACGGTCGGCATAGGGAGCCACCACATCATCCCCTGAGTTACGAAGCTCCAGCATATAATCTATTTTCTCTTTTGTATTTACACCATCGCCATCGTAGATATACCCATCGGGTCCAGAAATGGCTACCACCTTTGCCCCCAGCTCGGTGGCTTTGGTAACGGCGCCCCAGGCCACGTTCCCAAAACCGGAGACAGCTACGGTTTTTCCTCTGAGGTCGATATGATGCTCCTCACACATTTTTTGTACAAAGTAAAGCGCCCCGAATCCTGTTGCTTCCGGTCGCAGGCGTGATCCGCCAAAAGACATTCCTTTTCCGGTAAAAGTTCCGGAATGTTCGCGTGCCAGTTTCTTGTACATACCAAACATGTAACCTATTTCACGGCCTCCCACACCGATATCGCCTGCCGGCACATCGGTATCGGGACCGATATTGCGCCAAAGCTCCATCATAAAAGCCTGACAGAAGCGCATAACCTCTGCCTGTGAGCGTCCCCGGGTTGAGAAATCGGATCCTCCCTTACCCCCACCCATCGGGAGGGTGGTCAGTGCATTCTTAAAGGTTTGCTCAAATCCCAAAAATTTAAGGGTGGAGAGGGTTACTGATGAGTGAAAACGAATACCTCCCTTATAAGGGCCTATAGCTCCGTTAAACTGTACACGATACCCTAAGTTTACCTGCACCTTTCCATTGTCATCCACCCAGGGAACACGAAAGGTAAATATACGATCGGGCTCCACCATCCGTTCGATAATGCTCGCTTTTTCAAATTCCGGATGCTGGTTATACACATCTTCAATGGAAACCAATACTTCCTTCACTGCCTGAAGGTATTCTGATTCGCCGGGATGTTTAGCCTCGAGTTGTGTCATTATGTCAATCGCTTTCATATTATATAGGTTTTTTATGGGATATTACACGACAAAGGTATAGAATAATTTAGAATTTTGATAGCAACTCGTTAATTTTTCATCAAAAAATATAAGCATGATCGTGTTATTTCATTTCCATCTGTCACCCGCTCAATGTGCGGAATTCAAAAGTTTCGGTTTTTAGCGCATAAATGACTATTTTTGTGGTAGAATTATGGAAGTTTTTCATGGCAAAAAACAAATTATCCAAATTTGCCGATATGGCAACTTACGACAATGTGTTTCAGTATTCCTACGAGACATTGAGACAAGAGGGCTTTCCATTAAAGGGAAAATGGGATTCTTATTTTCGAAACAATCACCCCATTGTACTGGAACTGGGTTGCGGAAAAGGAGAGTACACGGTAGGGATGGCAAAAAAAATGCCTGAAAAGAACTTCATCGGGATCGACATCAAGGGTGCCCGCATGTGGAAGGGTGCCACGCAAGCCCTGGAAGAAAAGCTAGGTAACGTAGCCTTTGTCCGCACCAATATAGAATTTATTCATTACTTTTTCGCGGAAAATGAGGTTTCGGAAATATGGATCACGTTCCCCGATCCTCAAATGAAGAAGATAAACAAGCGCCTTACCAGTACTCATTTTATGAAAAAGTACTGCGAAATTATACAAGATAATGGCATCATTCACCTGAAAACAGACAGTAATTTTTTATTCACATATACCCTGGCGATGATAGCGGAGAATAAACTCGACGTTCTTTTCAGGACAGACAATCTCTATAACTCCGGTCTGCAGGATGATATCCTCGAAATTCAGACATTCTATGAACAACAATGGCGTGAACGAGGTTTATCTATAAAGTATATCCGGTTTACCTGCCCCAAAGACAGAAAATGGATAGAACCGGATATTGAAATTGAAAAAGACAATTATCGCAGTTTCGGTCGCAATGCCAGAACTTAAAAATTATGACAATATATCCGCAGTTAATTATTGATGCGCTAAAAAATGTGCGCTACCCGGGAACGGGACAGGACATCGTTTCTGCCGGCATGGTCGCAGACGATATTCGCATTGATGGTATGAAAGTGAGCTTTTCGCTCATTACGGAAAAAGCGCACGACCCTTTTATCAAATCGGTGGTGAAGATGGCTGAACAGGCCATTCTTACGTATGTTGACAAACAGGTCGACATCAAAGGAAACATTTCGGTAAAGACGAAGCAGGCTCCACGCCACGGCCTACCGGATCTGCTGCCTGGTGTTCAGAACATCATCGCCGTGGCATCCGGAAAAGGAGGTGTGGGAAAAAGTACCGTTTGCACCAACCTCGCTGTGGCATTGGCGCTGAAAGGGTATAAAGTGGGACTGCTGGATGCCGATATTTTTGGGCCCTCCGTTCCAAAGATGTTTGGCGTGGAAGATGCGAGGCCGGTGATGGATAATATGGATGGGCGCGACCTGATGATTCCCATCGAGAATTACGGTGTGAAAATGCTCTCCATCGGTTTTTTCGTCAATAAATCGGATGCAGTGGTCTGGCGCGGCGCCATGGCTGGCAATGCCCTGAAGCAGCTTATCGGGGATGCCCACTGGGGTGAACTCGACTATTTCCTCATTGACTTTCCTCCCGGTACAAGCGATATCCACCTCACGCTGGTACAGACACTGCCCATCACCGGAGCCGTGATTGTGAGCACTCCCCAGGAAGTGGCGCTGGCCGACGCACGCAAGGGTATCAGCATGTTCACGGGCGACAAGGTGAATGTGCCCATTCTGGGACTGGTAGAAAACATGGCCTGGTTCACACCGGCCGAGTTACCTGAAAACAGGTATTATATTTTCGGGAAAGAAGGTTGCAAACGGTTGGCAGAGGAACAGGGATACGCGCTACTGGGTCAGATACCCATCGTGCAGAGCATTCGTGAGGGAGGTGACGACGGTCGTCCCGTAGCACTCAAACCCGACAGCATTACCGGAATGGCTTTTTCCGTACTTGCCGATAATCTGGTAACGGCTGTCGATAAACGAAACCGGGAACTTCCGGGGACAAAAATCGTAGAAATGAAGAAGAACTAAACCCTCTTCCCTTCGGGACATTGACACATTAGTACATTGACATATTATCACATCAACATATCAGCACATCAACACCTCAGCACATCAGCACATCAACATATTGAATAGAATAAATATATGAAGCAGAAGCATCCTTTACAACAATTTCGGTTCTGTCCGAAGTGCGGCTCCCCTCATTTCACGGAGAACAATGAGAAATCGAAAAGGTGTGCCGATTGCGGGTTTGTCTACTATTTTAACTCGTCGGCCGCTGTGGTAGCGGTGATTGAAAATCCCAAAGGAGAGGTACTGGTTGCCCGCAGGGCGAAAGACCCGGCAAAAGGCACCCTCGATCTGCCGGGTGGTTTTGTCGATATGTATGAGACGGCTGAAGAAGCAGCAGGCAGAGAAGTTGTGGAAGAAACGGGTCTCTCTGTTACTTTTGTACAATACCTTTTCTCTATTCCGAATATTTATGTATATTCGGCCTTTGAAGTGCACACCGTGGATATGTTCTTTCGCTGCCGGGTGAATGATTTCAACGGTTTACATGCACACGACGATGTGTCGGAACTACAGTTCATTGCCCGGGAGCAGCTACGCCCTGCCGACTTTGGACTGACCTCTATCCGCAAAGGAATAGAACGAATTAAGCAGGAAATGAAATAAAATAAACGTATGAGAAACTATATCGTATTCATTTGCCTTGCCCTTGCCACGCAAGGAATGATGGCACAAAAAACGGCTTATCATGCCCAGCCTGAAAATCTGTTTAATCGCGGCAAAGAGATGTTTCTTGAAGGAAACTACACGGGAGCACAGGATTTGTTGGCGAAGTTCATCGATGTGAGTGCCGATGATCCACTAAAAGAGGAGGCTGCTTACATGATGGCTGTTTCCTCGTTCCGCCGCGGTAACGAAGAGAGCGGCGATATATTGAAAGCGTTTCTCGATACGCATCCCGAAACGATGTACCGTCATGAAATAAGTTTTCTCATCGGATCGTACCATTACGATCAAAAAGATTGGGAAGCTGCCAGGTTCTGGTTCAACCAAGCCGACCTCGACTATCTTACGCTTTCCGGGCAGGAGGATTACAGCTTCCGAGCGGGTTATACGGAACTGCAGTTGGGCAATAAAGAAGAAGCCACCCGCCTTTTCGGACTGCTTTCACAAAACAGCAGCAAGTACCGGGATGCGGCCGACTTCTACCTGGGTTATATCGACTACTCAAACAAAAACTACGCTGCAGCGTTGCAACGTTTCCAACGTTTGAAAGATCATCCGGAATACCGGGAAGAGGTGGCTTTTTACACAGCGCAGGCTGCTTTTTTTGATGGTAAGCTCGATGAAGCCGTCCGTCTTGCCGAATCTTACGTGAGCCGCTATCCCCAAAGCAGCCATCGCACCGAAATGTACCGTGTGCTCGGCAACAGCCATTACCGACTGGGACAGCCCTCGCGGGCAATTTCATACTATGAGTATTATCTCGCAAACACCGAAAAGCCCCTGCGGGGCGATGCCTATTTTCTGGGATTATCCTATTTTGAGACCGGTAAATTCAATGATGCCGCAGTCATGTTTCAACAGGCTGTGGGAGAACCCGATGCACTCACCCAAAATGCACAGTTGCAACTGGGACAAACCTATCTGAAGCTCAATCAGAAACAACAGGCCCAGATGGCTTTCGAGGCTGCTGCCAGACTAAATTTTGATCCGCAGGTGAGAGAGACCGCCCTGTTCAACTATGCGCTGCTGGCACATCAAACCAACTTCTCTGTCTTCAGCGAATCGATCACGCTGTTCGAAAATTTCCTGCGCGAATATCCCAATTCACCCTATACCAATCAGGTAAACGACATTCTGGCCGAGACGTTTCTCACAACAAAGGATTACAATGCCGCACTGAATGCCATCAACCGTATTAACAACCCCGGTCGGCGCATTCTGGAAGCTAAACAGATGGTACTCTTTCAGTTGGGCGCCCAGGAGTTCATTAACGGAGACATGACCCGGGCTGTGCAGTATTTCAACAATTGCATCGGCATGGGCAACTACGATACCAAAGCGCGGAACAACGCTTACTACTGGCGGGGAGAGTCCTGGTACCGTCTGGGCAACTATGTGAATGCCGTCGCCGATTTCCGGCAGTTTACGCAAAATGCCACCCCCGGCGATGAAAATTACGCGCTCGGCTGGTATAACCTGGGTTACGCACTTTTTAAACAACAACAATACGGCCAGGCAGTAACTGCATTTGAACGCTACCTCTCGGTCGAGACCAATCGCAGCAAAAACGAATATGCCGACGCGCTGAATCGTGTGGGCGACAGCTATTATTTCAACCGCAATTTCAGTGAGGCAGAGCGCTATTATGCCCAGGCAGCCGACGCGAATCCCGGTGCTGCCGACTATGCCGCGTATCAGCGTGCTTTCGTAATGGGGCTGCAACGCAACTATCAGGGAAAAATCAGCGCACTCGACAACCTGATGCGACAATATCCCAATTCACCATATTTTGATGATGCACTCTACGAAAAAAGCAGAGCCCTCACCATGCTCAACCGGGAAAATGAAGCCATCACGGTATTACAGCGACTGGTAACCGATTTTTCAAAGAGTCCGCTCGCTGCCCAGGGCGGAGTGCAACTGGGGCAATTGTATTACAATACAGGAAATTATCCGCAAAGTATCACCGCCTACAAAAATGTGATTACCAATTTCCCGGGATCGGATGATGCACGCAATGCGCTGATCTCGATGGAAACCGTGTATCGCGACATGAATGATATCCAGGCCTATATAGATTACGCGAACGCACTCCCCCGCGGAATGCGCATCACCCCCTCGCGACAGGATTCACTCACCTACCTGGCTGCTGAAAGCGTGTATATGCGAGGAAATCGCACCGATGCCGAGTCGGCCATGAACCGCTATCTGCAGACCTATCCCAACGGAGCCTACAGCAGTGATGCCCATTATTACCTCGGCGTGATTGCGCAGGAAAAAAAGAACGAAGAGCAGGCCTTGTCTCATTTCCGCAGCGTGATCGATGCAAACAATGTGAAGTTCCTCGACAATGCGCTCATCTACGCTGCCCAATCGGAATTCAAAAACGGCAACTACCGACAGGCACTGGCCGATTATTCGCGTCTGGCGAATACGGCCAGAACCGCGGCGAACAAACAAACCGGACAATTGGGGGTGGTGCGTACGCAAATGCAACTGGGAGCTTATCACGAAGCGGCAAGAGCTGCCACAGAATTACTGGCTAACAACAACCTCTCCCCCGAGACGGTGACCGAAGCCAGATACCTGAGAGGTAAGGCATATCTGCAGGTAAGTGAGATCGACCATGCGATGGCCGATTTCCAATTCGTGGCAAACGATACCCGCAGCGTTTACGGTGCCGAAGCACAATACATTCTCGCTGATACCTACTACCGGTGGAAATCGTACGACCGCGCCGAGGCGCAGGTGAAAGAGTTTATGCAAAAGGGAACACCCCATCCGTACTGGATGGCCCGGGCACTCATCGTGTTATCGGATACTTATCTGGCAAAGGGCGATGCATTTCAGGCACGCCAGTATCTGGAAAGCCTGAGAACAAATTACAAGGGCGACGAAGCTGACATTCAGCAAATGATCGACGAACGGCTACAATAGTAATTCAGTGGTAAATGAAATTTATAATCATATGAAGAAGATACATATCGTGATCGCAGCATTGGCATTTTCAGCCGGTATATTTGCCCAGACGCAGGATTCGTTGTTACGGAGACAACTGGAGCTGGAACGCGATTTCAACCCCACTCTGCTCGATGCCGACAAAATAAATTCGTTGCCGGCTTTGCGGGAACCGGTAGTACAAAAGGCCAACACCAATTATTCCACATGGGCGGGGCGCACAACCCCACCCCTGGAAATTGCTCTGCCCCGCCCCGCCGACATCATGACTGAAATTCCATACAGCCTGAAAAAGGGTTACCTTTCTTTCCACGCCGGCAACTATGCCAACCTGGATGGCGCCTTCGGATACCGGCTCTTAGAACAAGCAAAGCACAACCTGGCTTTCACCTTTTTACATAACTCCACCAATGGCGATATCACCTACGTGCAGGATTCTGATCCGGCAGTCAACACTGCATACTTCATGGATAACCTGGGCAAGCTGGTTTACAGGCATGATGCGGATGCTATGCTGATCGACATGCAGGTATCTTATCTGCACGCTCTCTTCAATTATTATGGAAACACCTTCGGACAGGATCGCTATTTCGACAATGAAAACCAGCGTTTAGGGGTATTCAATGCCCGTCTGGGTCTTCAGTCGAAGGAGTCGGATCGTCTCAATTACAGGGGATCACTCGATTTCCGTAATTTCTCCACCAAATTCGGGTATGCGGTGAACGGTGAACCCATCAGTGGAAATCAGCTGAATGCGATGGCAGGATTCGACAAACCGTTCAGGGACGTCAACACCAAAATAGGCGTAGACGGAAGCCTGTTCACCACCTTTTATGGAGGCGATTTTGATAACTATTTTCTGATAAACGCCGCTCCCTATATCCGCTTCGGAGGATTGAACCGGAGTGCCCGATTGGGTGTGGACGTGCTTTTTCAGGATGCCGACAAGCTGAGGGTCCGC
>JBDKRY010000048.1:0-7295 GCA_039683155.1 Proteiniphilum sp. | reverse complement strand
TCTGTTACAAATTCAACAGGCGTTATTTCGGTGAGAAGCAGTTTGACCGACTCCTGGTAGCTGCCGTCACTTACACACCCGATTTCAAATCAAAAATTTATAATAGGAACTATTGCGGATAATCATTAAATCCTATTATATCGGGATGGGCTCCGGTACGCTGCCCTTTGTTCCGTGCATCAATCCGGGCGGTTTATTTTGTTATCTCACGCTTTTTAACCGCTCCAGCACCAATAATTTGTCCTTGTGAATTTGTGCTACCAGCTCCTCCAGGGCATCAAATTTCCGGTCGGCACGGATAAAATCGATGAATTCCACCGTGAGTGACTGGTTATACAAATCTCCGTTGAAATCGAAAATATTGACCTCCACGCTGATTTCCGGGTCATTATGCAACGTGGGACGGGTACCGATATAGAGCATCCCTTCGTAGATAATGTCTCTTATATGCACCAAGACAGCGTATACCCCGAGTTCGGGCACCACCTTGTATCGTTCCCATGACCGGATATTTGCCGTGGGAAAGCCAATAGTTCGCCCCACACGGTATCCTTCCACAATCTTTCCCGAGAGCGTGTAATTGTAGGATAACAAACTGTTCGCCTGTTGGATTTCACCTTTTTTGAGCAGTGTTCGTATTTTTGTGGAACTGACTTTCTCTCCGTCTACCTGGTATTCCAGAGCCTGAACCACGTTCATACCCAACTCTTTCCCGTATCTTTCGTAGTTTGAGAAACCATCTTCCCGGTTGTGACCGAAACGATTATCGTACCCCACGAAAAGAGTATGCACACCAATCTGATCTCTCAGCACTTCCTGCATGAACTCCCTTGCCGACAAACGGGAGAGTTCCGGGGTGAACGGCAGGCTGATACAATAGTCGATGTGTGTGGCGGCCAAATGCGCAAGCTTCTCTTCGTAGCCGCACAACAACGCCGGCTGATAATTCTTTTGCAGTACTTTACGCGGATGCACAGGAAAGGTGATGATAGCCGACGGCAAATTGAGTCGTTTGGCCTCTTCTTTAACCTGTCTGATAAGATGGCGGTGTCCGAGGTGCACCCCATCGAAAAAACCGACGGACGCCACAAAAGGGCCATCGTTTATCTTTTTATTATTCGATAGATCAATACGTTCCAAAATTAATCGCTTATTTTAGGAGCTTCCCCGGATGTTTCTGTGTGCAGTAAACGTCCTATTCTCCCTTTTGGTTTAAAAACAGTCTGGAAATTCTGCAAAATTACACAGAATAAAATAATTTTGAGAATATCCGGTTAAATATGCTTGATCTTCTGCACCACCCATGCTGATAATTCCCTATCTTTGTGTCTGCAGGAAAGAAAATGAAATCAAAGTTTAATCCAACAAAAAAGAAAGAAAACATGCAATTTAATTTTTATCTGATCAGTACGATCGCGATGACGACACTTGCTACGGCTTGCTCTTCTGAGATGAAGCAGAATCAACTTACCCCGCAGGAAGAAGCCGACGGATGGGAGCTCCTTTTCGACGGTACCACCCTCAACGGATGGCGCGATTACAACGGCGACAGCCTCACTGCCCCCTGGTTTGCAGAAGATGGCATGATACAGGCAAAAGGCGAAGGGGCCGATGAACAAGGTTACATCGTTACCGAAAAAGTGTATGAGAATTTTGAACTGGTCTGGGATTGGAAGATTGCCAAAGGTGGCAACAGCGGCGTCTTGTACCATGTAGTGGAACATCCGAAATTCGCGGTTCCTTACGTGACAGGTCCGGAATATCAGCTGATTGATGAATTGAATTTTCCAGACCCGCTGGAAGATTGGCAAAAGACGGCGGCCAACTATGCCATGCACACCACCGACACCGCCAAAACCATCATCAAACCGGCCGGTGAGTGGAACACCTCTAAGATTGTTTTCGACAACGGCCATGTGGAACACTGGCTCAACGGCGAAAAGGTGGTGGAATTTGAAGCGTGGACCGACGACTGGTTTGCACGCAAAAACAGCGGCAAATGGTCAAATGCACCCGAGTACGGATTGGCACATAAGGGGGTTATCTGCCTGCAGGATCATGGTTCGGCAGCCTGGTTCCGCAATGTAAAGATCAAAGAACTACCCCGCAAGACAAAAGAAGTATCGTTGTTTAACGGTACCGACCTGCATGGCTGGGAAGTGTATGGCACAGAGAAATGGTATGTGCAGGATAGTCTTTTGGTGTGCGAAAGCGGCCCGGACAAACAGTACGGCTATCTCGCCACCCGGGAATATTACGCCGACTTCGACCTGAGCGTAGAATTCAAACAGGAAGCCGACGGAAATTCGGGTGTGTTCTTTCGCTCTTTCATAGAACCGGGAGCCATTGTGAACGGATGGCAGGTGGAAGTAGCTCCCAAAGGTAACGACACTGGCGGTATTTATGAGTCCTATGGCCGCGGATGGCTTGCGCAGATCCCCGATGAAAAAGAAAATATTTTGAAAGAAGGTGCCTGGAATACTCTCCGTATCGTGGTGAAAGGCGATCATGTGAAGACCTACCTCAACGGGGAAGAAATGGTGGACCTCACCGATGAGAAGATCGGTAAAGCCCAGGGACGTATCGCGTTGCAAATTCACGATGGCGGCGGCATCAAAGTACTCTGGAGAAACCTGTATCTGCAAACACTGTAATAAATGTAAAATCAGTTAGATCCAGTCAACCCGGCAGGTAATTCCTCAGGCTCGCTATATGGCCCCTCTTATAGCCCTATCCGTTTTGGATGGGGCTTACGCTTTTCACCTGACCCAATTTTTTGGCACTATTTTTGTTCAATATCTTTAAAAAAGAAGACAGGTTCTCTTTTTTGCATATTGATGTAAAAAAAACCTATCTTTGTATCATTAACCCACTTAAAACAAAGAATGATAGAAAAAAACGAGCTCTTACAAAGTATCATTGAAGGAATTCAGGAAAAAAAAGGAAAAAATATCTGCACAATTCAACTGAAAGGGATATCAGGCGCCATTTGCGATTATTTTGTGATCTGCGAAGGAAACAGTCCCACACAAGTGTCGGCTTTGGCCACATCCATAGAAGATATGGTAAAGAAAAACACCAAAGAGAACCCTTTGCGTGTGCATGGGCAGCAACTCGCCGAGTGGATAGGCATGGATTACGGGAATGTGATCGTGCATATCTTTCTGCCGGAACTTCGTTCTTTTTACAACATCGACACGCTTTGGGAGGATGCGAAATCGGAGCGTATTCCCTCCCTGTTATAAAACTAATTCCTTAAAAATTTGTTACTAATTAAGTGTAAAAAAATCTATTGCAGATAGAATTATCTGAATAATCTTGCAACATAGGCATCAACAAATGAACGATACGAATCAAAACAATAAACAGGACAAACAACCTACCTTACGCCCCAAATTGAGTGGAGGCAATCCCAAACGGCCATTTAATCCGTATTGGATATACGCTGTTGCCCTTGCGATACTGATGGGCATGTGGTTTTTCGGACAAAACACCACCGTGAAAGAGGTAAGTTGGTCCGATTTTCAGCAGTATGTGCGGGAAAACAGGGTGCAAAGCATCGTGGTATACAGCAACAAGGGAACGGCCGAGGCAGTCGTACGGGAAGAATCTGTAAGCCATATCTTCGGCGAAGACGCCAATAAGGTGGGCAGAACGCCGGTGATTATGGTGGAGGGAGCTTCGGCCGAAGCGATCTCTGAATTTATTGAAACGGTGAAAACGGAACAAAACTACGACATAGCAGTGCGTTTCGACACTACTTCCGAGATGTGGGGGATTTTACTCACTTTCGCACCGTTTATCCTGCTCATTGTATTCTGGGTATGGATGATGCGCAGGATGCAGGGCGGCGCCGGAGGTGGCAGCGGTGGTGGTGTATTCAGCGTAGGCAAATCGAAGGCACAGCTGTTTGATAAGGACTCCAGCCAGAAAGTGACCTTCAAAGATGTGGCCGGCCTCTCCGAGGCAAAAGAAGAAGTACAGGAGATCGTGGAATTTCTGAAGAATCCGGGCAATTATACCAACCTGGGAGGAAAAATACCCAAAGGTGCACTGCTGGTAGGCCCTCCGGGAACAGGTAAAACATTGCTGGCAAAAGCAGTTGCCGGCGAAGCAAATGTACCCTTCTTCTCCATATCGGGATCGGATTTCGTAGAAATGTTTGTCGGCGTTGGCGCTTCCCGCGTGCGCGACCTCTTCCGTCAGGCAAAGGAGAAAGCACCTTGCATCGTGTTCATCGACGAGATTGATGCCGTGGGACGTGCACGCGGCAAAAATACCAACTTCGGGTCGAACGATGAAAGGGAGAACACCCTGAATCAACTCCTTACAGAAATGGACGGCTTCGGCTCCAACAGCGGGGTAATCATCCTGGCTGCGACAAACCGTGCCGACGTACTGGATAAAGCGTTGATGCGCGCAGGACGTTTCGACCGTCAGATCTATGTGGAGCTGCCCGACCTGAACGATCGCAAGGAGATATTCAAAGTTCATCTGCGCCCTATTAAAATTGACGAATCCATCAACCTGGAGTTTCTGGCCCGCCAGACACCCGGATTCTCCGGTGCCGATATCGCGAATGTATGCAACGAAGCAGCACTGATTGCCGCCCGCAAGAAGAAAAAGTTTGTGCAGAAAGATGATTTCATGAATGCGGTAGATCGCATCGTAGGCGGACTGGAAAAGAAAAACAAGATCATCACCCAGGGGGAGAAAAAAACCATCGCCATTCACGAGGCAGGACATGCAACGCTGAGCTGGTTCCTGGAACATGCCAACCCGCTGGTGAAGGTGACCATTGTCCCCCGTGGCAAAGCCCTGGGTGCAGCATGGTATCTTCCGGAAGAGCGGCAGATCACCACCAAGGAGCAGATGCTCGATGAGATGTGTGCCCTGTTGGGAGGTCGCGCCGCAGAAGAGGTATTCATCGGCCAGATTTCCTCGGGAGCGATGAACGACCTGGAACGTGTCACCAAGCAAGCCTATGCCATGATCACCTACATGGGAATGAGCGACAAGCTCCCTAACCTCAGTTACTATGATACATCGGGACAGGAATATACCTTCTCAAAACCTTACAGCGAAAACACGGCTGAACTTATCGACACCGAAGTGAAAGCGATGATTGCCCAACAGTATGAAAGAGCGAAGCAGATTCTCACTGAAAAAGCGGAAGGACATAGCCAGCTGGCCGGTATCCTCCTGGAAAGAGAGATCATTTATGCCGACGACCTGGAGCATATCTTCGGTAAACGCACCTGGGTCTCCCGTTCACAGGAAATTCTGGAGAACAACAAAGAGACAGCTGAGGATAAACAGTTTCCTTCAAAACCGTTAGGATTGGCAGATAATGTATTTATCGACACCCGTAAAGAAACATCCTCCGACAGGCCTGAAGATCAAAATCAGTCCGATGAAAAGGAAGAGAATGAACACCCTTTCCATGAAATAAATAAAATTAAACCGCAATAGAAAAAAGCTATAAATCGCTTTTAAAATGAATAACAGCCTGTATCACAACATTCAGGCTGTTATTTTTTTGAGTCAATTCTGAATGGACGAACCAAAGAAGACGCAAAAAAAAGCGAACAAATGCGGGAGTGTTTTCGTTATAACAGGGAACAATAAAACAATTGGAAAATGAAAAAAATTCATTCAGCCCTATTGACAGGAATATTGGCATTATCTGTAATCAGTTGCTTTAATGCCAACGCAGAAAATAACGATAACAACAATTCTAAAAACAGCGTAAATATGAAATTTGAGAAAGTAGCATTACCTTATGCAACCGACGCTCTGGAGCCGGTTATCAGTAAACAAACGGTTGAACTCCATTACGGGAAACATCATCAGGCGTATGTGGACAATTTGAATAAGTTGGTCGTGGGCACCAAATTTGAAAATGCAGACCTCGAGACAGTCGTAAAAGAAAGCGATGGCGCTATTTTCAACAATGCAGGTCAGATTTTGAATCATAACCTTTACTTTACCTCTTTCAAGAAAGACGGAGGCGGTGAACCAAAAGGGAAACTGGGCGAAGCCATCAACGCACAATTTGGTTCATTTGAGAAGTTTAAAGAAGAATTTAATGCTGCCGGAACTTCCGTATTCGGATCGGGATGGGTTTGGCTGGCAAAAGACGGGAGTGGTAAACTTTCCATCGAAAAGGAAAGCAATGCCGGTAATCCGATTACAAAGGGTTTAACTCCTATTTTGGGTTTCGACGTATGGGAACACTCCTATTATCTCGATTATCAGAACCGCCGTGCCGACCACCTGAAGGAATTATGGAAGATTATCGATTGGGACGTTGTTAGCGCACGTTATTAATTGAAAGCAATCACCCGGCAGAAGTCTGTCACTTTTAAAGGGAGAAGAGAATGGGTTTCCGGATCCATTCTCTTTTTTTTGTGCTCCTGACGCTGATAAGCTTACTGCCCGAATGACATTCCGGATGAGTCTCCGACTCACGTGTTGTGACTTTTCATCATGATACCAGTGAGCATTCTGCCAGAATGTTCCGTCTGCCGGCGAGCCGAAAAGAAGAGTTCCTCTCTTTCAAAGGTGCAGAGATCACTCTTTTCAATGTTTGCTTCCGCAATTCCCAACCGCAATAGTTCCCGACGGTTAATCTCTTTCAGGTCGAGATGATATTTGGCCGACGCATTCTTTCTGAAAGCGATTGCCTCGTCGGACAGGTCGAACCCTCCCCCGATAAATGCAGCCACCACCTCACTTCCTACTTCGTAGTACACCTGGCTTATTCCCGGCCCGATTCCGGCCAGTATACCTGCGGGAGAGGAGCCATACCGGCGGTTCATTTCTTCGATGGTTTTTTCCACAATCCGCCCTACAGTCCCTCTCCACCCCGCATGAATCGCTGCAATAACTCCTGTTTTTTTATCGTACAGAATAATCGGCACACAGTCGGCCGTAGTGACACAAAGAAAAAGCTCTTTTTGGCGCGTAATGGTAGCATCCACACCATACATTGTTTCTATGGCAGCAGCGTGATCCAACGCGAGGAACGACTCATCTATCGGCAATACCCGGGTGCCGTGTGTCTGATGAGGAATGATGAACCGGTTCATCTCCATGTAGAACATACGCGAGAGAATCCTTCGGTTCTCATAGATGTTTACCGGATCATCATCAGAAAAATTCCCCATGTTGAAAGAGGCATAGGTGCCATTGCTCACACCACCGGAGCGGGTGGTGGAGAAATGCACAATCTCTTTTTCTTCATTCAACAGATCAAACTGCAACAGATTCCGGTATTGGGGGTGGGGCTTCAT
>JBDKRY010000047.1:0-2984 GCA_039683155.1 Proteiniphilum sp. | reverse complement strand
CGATGATGGCCAACAGCGATGGCAACAGCATTTCCCGCTGCGCTCCTTTGGTGGAGATCTCCACACACAAGGCATAATCGGGGGTAGCCTCACCGGTTAGGATCCCTTTGATTTCCCGGAACTGACGACGCACCTCCTCCACCATCTTTTGCGCTGCTCTGCCCACGGCATTCATGGTCAGCCCGCAGAAGAGGAAGGCCATCATGGAGCCGAGAAAGATCCCGGTCAGCACCTTCGGGTTCATCAGGGTGACTTCGAAATAATCCATAAAATCCACAAAGCTTGCCTTGGCCACCTCCACGGTTTCACCATTGGCGAATTCGAGCACATTATCCCCCAGACGCAACATCCCGATGCGTATCTCCTCCATATAAGATGCCATCAGTGCCAGGGCCGTCAGCGCTGCCGAGCCAATGGCAAACCCTTTTCCGGTGGCGGCAGTCGTGTTTCCCAGTGAATCCAGCATATCGGTGCGCTTCCGCACTTCCGGCCCCAGTCCGCTCATCTCCGCATTTCCACCGGCATTATCGGCGATAGGGCCATAAGCATCGGTGGCCAGCGTGATCCCCAGCGTGGAGAGCATCCCCACGGCAGCGATAGCGATGCCGTACAATCCCATGCTCAGGTTCTCCGCCGATACCATGTGCTGCACATCGAAACGAATGGCGGTAAGGTAAGAAATGAGGATGGCCGCTGCAATGGTCACCACGGGGATCACGGTGGAGATAAATCCGTTCCCCATGCCGGTGATGATGACGGTAGCGGGACCTGTTTTGGCACTTTCGGCGATGGTTCTGGTCGGTTTGTAGGAAGGTGACGTAAAGTACTCGGTGCCCTGTCCGATGATTATTCCGGCAAGAAGGCCGGCAATCACGGAGAATGATAACCCTACCCAGTTGGTGAATCCGAGCAGGTATAAGATGCCGAACGTGCAGATTGCAATCAGGATTGCACTCACGTTCACGCCCCTGTTCAGGGAAGCCATCAGCTGCTTCACGGTCGCATCTTCTTTCGTACGCACCAGAAAGATACCCAGAATGGAGAGAAAAACACCGATGGCTGCGATGATCATGGGAGCAAACACCGCATTCTGCTGCATCGACGGGTTTAATATGAACGCCGAAGCGCCCAATGCAGCGGTGGAAAGAATTGATCCACAGTACGACTCATACAGGTCGGCGCCCATACCGGCCACATCGCCCACATTATCACCCACATTATCGGCAATGGTAGCAGGATTACGCGGGTCATCCTCCGGAATGCCCGCTTCTACCTTGCCCACCAGATCGGCGCCCACATCGGCCGCTTTCGTGTAGATCCCGCCACCCACACGGGCGAACAACGCCTGCGTGGAGGCACCCATGCCAAAGGTGAGCATGGTGGTGGTGATCATCACCAGCTTATGTCCGGCATCGGCTTCCGCTACAAAGTGATCCAAAATGAGGTACCATACCGAGATATCGAGTAATGCCAGGCCTACCACAACCAGGCCCATCACCGCTCCCGAACGGAAAGCAATCTTCAGTCCGCTGTTGAGGGAACGTTGCACAGCGTTGGTCGTCCTGGCAGAGGCATAGGTAGCTGTTTTCATGCCGAAAAAACCCGCCAGGCCTGAAAAAAAACCGCCCGTGAGAAAGGCAAAAGGCACCCAGTTGTTTTGCAGGCCAAAATAGGCCATAACCGCAAAAAGAATGGCCAGCACAATAAATACTATTGCCACCACTTTGTACTGCTGTCTGAGGTACGACATGGCACCTTCCCGCACATAACGGGCGATGGTTTTCATTTTTTCCGTGCCTTCACGCTCTTTCATCATCCATTTAAAGAAATAAAAGGCAAATAACAATGCCGCTACGGAAGCGGCGGGTACAAGATAAAAATAATTCACAGTGTCTTAATTTATTGTTATCAATCTGTTCACTTACTCCCGTCCGGTATCCCAACTCCACGGGATTTGTCATACAAAGATGCAGATAATAACCAAAAGAAAAAAACAAAATCATTTTAAAAACAAAGAAAAAAATGATCGGCTGATTTTCTTATCATTATTCAATATTTTTACTAAATTTGTAGCCGTAATGGAATTTTGACAAAATATATCCGTATTAAATCATTCAGAAGCGGCTGCATCATGCACCGGAAGGGGAACACAACAATCTATGACGGAATCTATCTTCAATCAATAAGATCAAAGACAATCATGGTAAAAAACTTTTTTTTAAAAAGCGATAAGAGTCCGAAAAACATACAAATAAAGAAGGACATTATTACCCATTTCATTACCTCAGGAAACGACACGATTGCAGAACTGGCCAAAGAACTTGATCTAAGCGTTCCCACTGTCACCAAGTTTATCGCAGAACTCACCGACCAGGGGTTAATTGCAGAATTCGGCAAGATTCACACCCCCGGTGGCAGACATCCGAGTGTATATGGCTTAAACCCCTCATCCGCTTATTTTGTGGGGGTAGACATGAGTCGCCATCACCTGAACATCGCCCTGATGGATTTTACCGGCAATATTGTGGATAACCAGATGGGAATTTCATATACCGCTGAAAACACCCCTGAGTCATTCGATTTGCTTTGTGCCCACATTCAACATTTCATCGATAAGACGGGGGATCTCAAGCAAAAGATTTTCGACATCAACCTCAACATATCGGGTCGTGTGAATCCCGAGTCGGGTTACAGCTACAGCAGTTTTTATTTCAACGAACGTCCTGTCAGTGAAACATTGACCAAGCGGTTGAATTACAACGTAGGAATTGACAACGATACGCGCGCCATGGCCTACGGCGAATACATGAAGGGCGTTGTGGAAGGGGAGCAGCAGGTTATTTTCGTCAACGTTTCATGGGGTCTTGGTATAGGAATTATCATCGATGGCAAACCTTATTACGGCAAATCGGGCTTTTCGGGTGAATTTGGCCATTTCCCCATCTTCGAGAATGAAATCATCTGCCATTGCGGTAAAAAGGGAT
>JBDKRY010000046.1:0-3685 GCA_039683155.1 Proteiniphilum sp. | reverse complement strand
ACGATATATGCGCATGGCTTTCATTTGGGGCGAGAATTCCTATTGCAAACGCAGAAAAGTGGGAGCACTCCTGGTGAAAGATAAAATGATCATCTCCGACGGTTATAACGGAACCCCGGCGGGTTTTGAGAACGTTTGTGAAGATGAGAATAATGTCACCAAGCCTTATGTACTTCATGCTGAAGCAAATGCTATCACAAAAGTGGCTCGTTCCAACAACAGCAGCGAGGGTGCTACCCTCTATGTGACTTCTTCTCCCTGCATTGAGTGTGCCAAATTGATCATTCAGGCCGGGATAAAACGCGTTGTTTATGCCGATACCTACCGGCTGAGTGAAGGCATTGATCTTTTAAGCAGAGCGAATATCGGACTTGTAGCTGTGGAGATGGACAAACAATAAAAAAGGGAATTGAATGGATGCAGAGAAAAAAGTAAGGACGTGGCTTCCCTTGTGGATCGGTATCAGTATTGCCCTGGGCATATTTATCGGAAGCAAATACGGTCAATTTGGAAGATCGGGTGGAGTACAGGGTTCTGGTAAAATTGATGCGGTATTGAACTATGTCCGCGAGTCTTATGTAGATACGGTGAATATGCGTCAGCTTGTGGAGGATGCTTTGCCCAACATCATCCATGAACTGGATCCGCACTCAGAGTATATCTCGGCGGCCGATATGAAACGGGTAAACGAAGACCTGGAAGGACATTTTTCAGGCATAGGCGTAAGTTTTTACGTGTTGAGGGATACGATTGTGGTGACAAGCATCGTGCCGGGCGGTCCGTCGGAGGCTGCAGGCATCATGCCCTGGGACAGGATTGTGCGGGTGAATGATACGCTGGTAGCCGGAGAGAAAATACAGAATGATGACGTATTAAAGAAGCTGCGTGGCGAAAAAGGGTCTGAAGTGAAATTGGGCATCAGGCGTGAGAACGCAAACGGTCTTCTTGAAATTACCGTCACCCGTGGTGATATTCCCATGAGCAGTGTGAATGCTGCATACATGCTTACCGGAAAAATCGGATTTATCAAACTGGGAAGGAACTTCGGCTTTAACACCTTTAATGAGTTTATATCGGCCATCTCCAAATTAAAAAGCCAGGGTGCCGTATCGTTCATGATCGACTTAAGAGGCAATTCAGGCGGGTCGCTCGATATTGTGGTCGCCATGGTCAATGAGTTTTTACACAAAGGAGATCTCATTGTTTATGCGGAAGGCCGTAATTTCCCGCGTACCGACAGTTATGCCAATGGGTCGGGAACCTGTAAAGAAGATGATGTTATCGTACTGGTAGATGAGTTAAGTGCCTCTGCCAGTGAAATATTTGCCGGTGCTATTCAGGATCATGACAGAGGATTGGTGATAGGCAGGCGTACTTTTGGGAAGGGATTGGTGCAAAGTCAGCGGAATTTTCCGGATGGATCGGCAGTAAGGCTCACTGTGGCCCGGTATTATACCGCCTCAGGCAGGTCCATTCAACGAAGCTATGAAAAAGGAAAATACGATGAATATGAGATGGATGCGATCAACCGCTATATTGAAGGGGATTATATCAACGTGGATACAGCATCGAACAATCTTACTCCTTATAAAACCTTGGGAGGCAGAACGGTTTACGGTGGAGATGGTATTATGCCCGATATTTTTGTAGCCCGTGATACGACGGGAATCAATTCCTATTATAACGCTGTTGTTAACAGTCGGCTGGATGAAATGTACGCCATGGTGTACTCCGATATGTACAGGGACAGGTTAAGCAATTTTGATACCTGGCAGAATCTGTATAAATATCTTCTCCAGCAACCGCTTTTGTTGAATCTCGTAAGCTTTGCCGATAATAACGGCATCAGGCGAAGACCCTATTACATTCAGGAATCAGCTGAACTGTTGGAAAATGCGATGTATGCCTATATTGTGCGTAATTTTTTCGGTGAAGAGGCTTTTTGGGCGGTATACTACAAAGATGATCCCCTGATCAAAAAAGGAATCGAATTAATTGAAAAGGGAAAAGCATCTCCCGGGGCCGTCATAAACGAGGAATATAGAAAATAACAATTGAACGATCCGGAGTATTCATGCAACATAACGGCGCAGAAATTGTTTATTTGTCAGTTTGCAGAATGATGTGATTAGAATTTAATATTATCTTTATGAATAATAGTATACAGAATTTCTTGTCCCACAGGGTGCTGTCGCGTTTTTCAATCCTGGCAATAGATCTTCTCATGATTGTATTCTCATGCCTTTTCATGTATTTTGTACGATACGGTTTTGGCGGACTCACCTATGAGGTGAGAACAGATGGTTCTACATTGTGTTTGCTGCTGATCTTTTTCAATACGATTTCATTCATCTCCTTTCGTACATTCAGGGGTATCCTGCGATTTTCCTCTTTTTCCGATTTGTTGCGGATCATTTATGCCTTGGGGCTTGGCTATGCACTCGCTTACCTGGCAGTGACGGTATTGAAGCGATTAAATCCCGAATTTCATCTGACGGATGTTACGTTTATTGCCATATTCCTGCTCAACATCGTTTTGATGATCTTTTCGCGAATCCTGGTGAAGGAGGTCTATGAGACGATTAGCGGCAGCAGTGTGAAGCCGGTGAACGTGTTTATTTATGGTACAAAGCAGGCCGGCGTCAGTGTAGCAAAAGCGTTGAAAGGAAACAGCGAGTTTAATTACCGGGTGCTGGGCTTTATTTCTGATGAAAACCATATGATTGGTAAAGAGCTGATGGGCGTTGCCATCCATGCCAACGATGAACATCTTTTCAGAACATTGGAAAGCAAAGATGTGAAGACCATTATTGTGTCACCTCAGAAGATGGAAGAGATCAGGAATTCCAATCTTTTGGCAAATTTTGTCGATCACAATATCTCATTGCTTACCACGGTTCCTGTAAATGAATGGAATGGGACCATCATGAGTAAGGAGCAGTTAAAGGACATCCAAATTGAAGACCTTTTGCCCCGTGATCCGATTCACATCAACATGAAGGAAATTGCTGCCAATATAGAGGGAAAGCGTGTCCTGGTTACCGGTGCCGCCGGATCTATCGGGAGTGAGATCGTTCGACAGGTTGCTTCGTTCAATCCCTATAGCATTATCCTTATCGATCAGGCAGAAACGCCCTTGCATGATATGCGGCTGGAGTTGCAGGATAAATGGAGGGAGTTACGCACCGAGATTGTTGTGGCCGATATCAGCAATATGTCCAGAATGGAGAAGGTGTTTTCAAAGACACGGCCACAGTATATTTTTCATGCCGCAGCGTACAAGCATGTACCCATGATGGAAGACAATGTGTCGGAGTCGGTGCAGACCAACATCCTCGGTGCCAAAATTGTGGCAGACCTGGCAGTCAGGTACAATGCGCAGAAATTTGTGATGATCTCCACCGATAAAGCGGTAAATCCTTCCAATGTAATGGGTTGTTCAAAAAGAATCTGTGAGATCTATGTGCAGGCGCTGGCTAAACATATTGAAAAAACAGGGCAGAAAACAACCCAGTTCATCACCACTCGTTTCGGAAACGTACTGGGTTCCAATGGCTCCGTGATCCCCTTGTTCAGGGAGCAGATAAAACACGGAGGACCGGTCACGGTAACGCACCCCGAGATCATCCTCTATTTCATGACTATCCCCGAAGCATGCCAGCTGGTGCTGGAGGCCGGTGCGACG
>JBDKRY010000045.1:0-6790 GCA_039683155.1 Proteiniphilum sp. | reverse complement strand
TGAGGTTACAAAAGCCGGCAGCATTATCGTGCGTCAGCGCGGTACAGTGCACCATCCCGGAGAAAATGTAGGTATCGGTAAAGACCATACACTCTTCGCACTGGTTGATGGTGTTGTGGTATTTCGTAAGAAAAGGGATAACCGCTCTTTTGTATCGGTACAACCGCAGGCACAGGCCGAAGCGTAAATCGCCGGTGATCCGGACACGGTTAAAGAGAACTTGAAAAATATTTTTTTTGTAGATAAGAACAACCTTCTTGATTATAAGTTGGTTGTTTTTTTATGCACCTACCTCCAACACAACGGACGTTTATCCTTGCGCACGAACATGAAAATGCGCGGGAAAGTGCATGCCGTTTCCGGGAAGAATGAATGTAAGGAACTCTTTCAATCCTTGTGAAAGTGGCGGGAGAGTGCTACTTGTGTCTCTCCTTTAGCACCGCTTCAATATCCTGCAGTTTCAAGTCTTTTGTCTTCAGCAGGATAAGGTAGTGATAGAGCAGGTCGGCTGCTTCATTTTTGAACAGGTCGATATTGTCGTCCTTCGCCTCGATCACCAGCTCCACAGCCTCTTCTCCCACCTTCTGTGCAACCTTGTTGACACCGCGGCTGAAAAGTTTGGCGGTATAGGAGCCTTCCGGATTTTCGGTGATCCGCTGTTCAATTACCTTCTCCAGTTCGTAGAGGAACCCTTTGGGTGTTTCCTCCTGAAAGCAGGAGGTGCTGCCGGTGTGACAGGTCGGCCCCTGCGGATATGCCTTGATCAGTAGCGTGTCTTTGTCGCAATCGACCTGTATCTCTTCTACCATGAGAAAATTACCCGATGTCTCTCCCTTGGTCCATAACCGCTGCTTGCTGCGGCTGAAGAAGGTTACTTTACCCTCTGCCCTGGTTTTCTCCAGCGCCTCCTCGTTCATGTAGCCCAGCATCAGCACCTGCAGTGTGCTGGCGTGCTGAATGACGACCGGAACCAGCCCTTCGTTTTTTTGAATATCGATGTTCAATTGATTTTTTTGTTTGTAAATGTATTTGTATCAATCCCCCGGCGATTAACGTACGGGTATCTTTTGTTCCTGCAAATAGTGCTTCAATGTGGGTATGGGTATCTCCCCGAAATGGAAGATACTGGCTGCCAGCGCCGCACTCGCCCTGGTTTCCCTGAACACATCGGCGAAGTGCTCCAGGCTACCCGCTCCACCGGAAGCAATCACCGGAATATTTACCGCTTCGCTCACACTGCGGGTGATGTCGATGGCGAAGCCACTTTTGGTGCCGTCGTTGTTCATCGATGTAAGCAGTATCTCTCCCGCACCCAGTTTCTCTCCCTCCTTTGCCCAGTCGATTGCGTGCAGCGGGGTGGGGGTCCTTCCGCCATGCACGTAGACGATCCACTCATCGTCGACCAGCTTGGTGTCGATGGCCAGTACCACGCACTGGTTGCCGAACTGTCCGGCAATCCTGGTAATCAGTTCCGGATGCTCTACTGCAGATGTGTTCAGGCTGACCTTATCGGCTCCCGCCCTGATGATGGCCTGTGCATCTTCGAGCGTGCTGATGCCGCCACCCACCGTAAAGGGAATGTTGATTGCTTCGGCTACCCGTTTTACCAGCTCAGTGAGCGTTTTCCTGCTTTCTACCGTGGCGGTAATATCCAGAAACACCAGCTCGTCGGCTCCCTCCTGTACGTAGCGCCCGGCGAGCTCCACGGCATCGCCCGCATCTCGCAGTCTCACGAAGTTGATCCCTTTCACGGTACGCCCGTCCTTGATGTCGAGGCAGGGGATAATTCTTTTTTTCAGCATATTTTTATTTTTTAGCGGTCAGCGGTCAGCCATGAGCCCCCAATTCCTTTAATCCGATCTTACCCTCGTAAATGGCTTTGCCGATGATGGCGCCCTCGCAGCCCAGCGCCTGCAGGGTCAGCAGATCGTCGATGGAGGTGATGCCACCGCTGGCGATAAGCTGTATGTTTGTCCGGGCGATGATCTCCCGGTAGAGGTCGGTGGAGGGTCCCTCCAGCATGCCGTCCCTGGCGATATCGGTGCAGATCACATAACGGACACCCTCTTTCTCGTAGGCGGAAATAAAATCGACCACATCCTCCTCCGACTGTTGTTGCCAGCCGTTGGTGGCTATCTTCCTGTGGTGACTGTCCGCACCGAGGATGATCTTGTCCGCGCCGTAGGTTGTGAGCCACCGCTGAAAGAGCGCGGGCTGCTGCTGGGCGATGCTGCCGCCGGTGATCTGGGCGGCCCCGTTTTCAAAGGCGATCCGTACATCCTCGTCCGACTTGATGCCGCCGCCGAAATCGATCTTCAGCGATGTCTTCGTGGCTATCGCGTGCAGCACGTGATGGATGACGATATGTTTCGATTTGGCACCGTCGAGGTCCACCAGGTGAAGGTAGCGTATGCCGTACGCTTCGAACTCCCTGGCGGCATCCAGTGGGTTGTCGCGATAGGTCTTCCGGGTGCTGTAGTCGCCTTTCGTCAGCCGCACGCACTTGCCGTCGATGATATCTATGGCGGGGATGATTCTCATAACCTCAGAAAATTGTGTAAAATATTTTCGCCCACGCGTCCCGATTTCTCGGGGTGAAACTGCGTGGCATAGAAATTGTCTCTCTGCATGGCCGCGCTGAACGGCAGGATATAGTCGCATGTAGCGATGGTCTGAGCGCATAATTCGGCATAGTAGCTGTGCACGAAATAGACCGTATCCTTTTTGCCGAAACCGGTGAAAAGGGGGCTCCGCATATCCGACAGATTGTTCCATCCCATGTGGGGAACGATCTCCCCCGGGGGAAATTTTTTCACCCGTGCATCGAAGATGCCGAAGCACGCCGTATCGCCCTCTTCGGAGTGGCTGCACATCAGCTGCAAGCCCAGGCAGATGCCCAGCACCGGTTGATGCAACGACTGAATTACATCGTCTAATTCCCTTTCTTTCAGGTAGGCCATCGCCGACTTAGCTTCCCCGACTCCGGGAAAAATCACTTTATCGGCTCGCAGAATTTCATCGATATCGTCGGTCACCAGGCAGGGATAACCCAGCCGGCGTACCGCATTTTCCACCGAAGTAATATTTCCCGCGTTGTATTTTATAATTGCGATCATCTTTAAATAACTCCTTTCGTGCTTGGGATGCCTTCCGTCTCGCCCCGTTTCACCGCCATCTTTATGGCGCGGGCAAAGGCTTTGAAGACGGCCTCTATTTTGTGGTGTTCATTATCGCCCTCCGCCCGGATGTTGAGGTTGCACTTCGCATTGTCGCTGAACGACTTGAAGAAGTGCATGAACATTTCGGTGGGTACATCGCCCACATACTCCCGTCGGAAGTCCACCTCCCACACCAGCCAGGGACGCCCGCTGAAGTCGATGGCGGCCTGCGCAAGGCAGTCGTCCATGGGCAGCATAAAGCCGTAGCGGGAGATCCCCTTCTTCTGTCCCAGCGCCTGCAGGAAAGCCTCTCCCAGCGCGATGGCGGTATCTTCGATGGTGTGATGCTCGTCGATGTGAAGGTCGCCCTTGACCTGTACCGTCATGCGGATGTTGCCGTGGCGGGCGATTTGCTCCAGCATATGATCGAAGAACCCCAGTCCGGTGGAGATGCTGTTCCGGCCGCTTTCATCGAGGTTGACCTCCACCAGGATATCGGTCTCGGAGGTTGTGCGATGTACCCTGCCGGTACGCGGTTCGGCTTGCAGAAAACGGTAGATCTCGCCCCAGGAGGGGGTGCAAAGCGTGGCATCGGGATGTGAACTGTTGCTTAATAATATGGATTTACAATTCATATTTTGAGCCAGTTGTACATCGGTTACTCTGTCGCCGATTACATAGGAGCCGGACAGGTTGTAACCGCCTTTCAGGTAGTGCGTCAGCATGGCCGTACCCGGTTTGCGGGTGGGCAGATGCTCGTGCGGAAAGGAGTGGTCGATCAAAACTTCGCTGAAGCGCACTCCCTCATTTTCGAAAGCTTTGAGGATTTTATTGTGTGCCGGCCAGAATGTTTCCTCCGGGAAGGAGGCGGTGCCGAGGCCGTCCTGGTTGGTGACCATCACCAGCTCATATTCCAGTTCGGTGGCAATGCGTGCGAGGTACTGAAAGACGCCGGGGTAGAACTCCAGCTTCTCCAGGCTGTCGATCTGCTCATCCTCCGGTTCCCGGACCAGCGTCCCGTCGCGGTCTATAAAAAGTACTTTCTTCATTTATTGTTTCTCATTGAGATGTAGCTGATATGCTGTCGCCCTTTGGGTGACGAAATGGTGCCCGTGCCCGTTTCACAGAGACTGATGGCTGTATTTTCTTAACGTTTTCAGGAGTATCCTGTTTTCTTCGGGTGTGCCCACCGTAATCCGCAGGCAGTTGCGGACCATGCTGCTGCGGTTCCTCACGATAACCTTTTCATTCACCAGGTAGTTGTACAGTTTGTCGGCATCGTCCACCTCCACCAGCAGGAAGTTGGCATCGGAAGGATAGACGCGGCGTACTATCGGCAGCTGTGCCAGCTCCTTTTCGAGCAGAGCCCGTTCCTGCAGGATCACTGCCACCCGGTAGGCCTGTTTCTCAGGTTTGGAGAGCGCCTTCAGCGCCTCCTCCTGATTGAAGGCACTCACGTTGTAGGGAGGCTTCGTTTTGTCCATCAATGCGATGATGCCGGCACCTGCGTAAGCGATGCCCACGCGTGCGCTGGCCAGCGCCCAGGCTTTGCTGAAAGTCTGCATCACGATGAGGTTGGGGTATTGGGGGAGCAGCTCCGTGAAGCTTTTGTCGTCGCAGAAGTCGATATAGGCTTCGTCGACCACCACGATGCCCCTGAACTCCTCCAGCAGCCGCTCCACGTTCTTCAGCCGGTTTCCGGAAGGGTTGTTGGGTGAACAGACAAAGAGACACCGGGCTTCATGAGAGAGTATCCCATCGATGTCCAGTTCGAAATCATCGGTCAGCGGCACGCGGTTCACCTTCACGTTGTGGATGTTGGCCGAGACCTCATACATGCCGTAGGTGGGGGGACAGAGGATGACGCAGTCTTTTTCCGGCTCGCAGAAGATGCGATAGACCAGGTCGATTACCTCATCGCTGCCGTTGCCAATGAAGATGTTCTCCGCGGGGATATGCTGTCTCTCCGATAGTGCCTGCTTCAGCAGACGCTGGTGTGGGTCGGGATAGCGGTTCTTCCTGCCGAACGGGTTCTCGTTGGCATCGAGGAAGATGCCTTCATCCCCCGAGAACTCGTCGCGGGCGCTGGAGTAAGGCTTCAGTGCCCAGATATTGGGACGTACCAGCGATTGTAAATCAAAATGTTTCATCTCTTTCTTCTTCTTCTGTGCTGTTTTCCGGAGTGATCTCCGTGGCTGCCTGCAGCTGCCTGGCGGTGACGGCTCCCAGGCGCAGCGTCACGGCATTCTTGTGGGCGTGGAGCTGCTCCGCCTCCGCCATGGTCTCAATGGCATTGCCGATGCTGAGGATGCCCTCCTCACTAAGCTGCTGGAAGGTGATCTTCTTCACGAAGCTGTCGAGAGAGACGCCACTGTAGGCTTTGGCATAGCCGCCGGTGGGCAGCGTGTGGTTGGTGCCGCTGGCGTAATCACCGGCGCTCTCGCAGCTGTAGTTACCGAGGAAGACCGAGCCGGCGTTCACGACGCCGCGACTCAGCAGTACCGGGTTTTCCACGGCCAGAATCAGATGTTCCGGAGCATATTGATTGCTGAAAGCCATACAATCGTCCAGATCCCGGAAGAGAATAGCCTTGCTGTTTTTGAGCGCCTGCACAGCAATCTCCTGACGGGGCAGCAGGGGGAGCTGCAGGTCGATTTCCCTGTTCACCGCTTTGATCACCTGCTTGCTGTCGGAGAGCAGGATCACCTGGCTGTCCGGACCGTGCTCGGCCTGCGACAGCAGGTCGGCAGCGACGAACGCGGGGTTGGAGGTCTGATCGGCAATCACGAGCACCTCGCTGGGACCGGCCGGCATATCGATGGCCACACCGTAGAACTGTGCGGAGCGTTTTGCCGCCATCACATACTGGTTGCCCGGTCCGAAGATCTTATCCACTTTGGGGATACTCTCCGTACCGAAGGTCATGGCGCCAATGGCCTGAATTCCGCCGGCAGCGTAGATCTTTGTGATCCCTGCCAGTCGGGCCGTGTAGAGGATGGCGGGATGGATATCCCCCTTTACATCGGGTGGGGTGCAGAGCACGATCTCGCTGCAGCCGGCAAGCCTCGCCGGCACGGCAAGCATCAGCACCGTGGAAAAGAGCGGGGCCGTACCGCCGGGGATGTAGATCCCGATACGTTCAATGGGGCGTGATTCGCGCCAGCAGACGACGCCCGGGGATGTCTCCACCTTGCGTACCTCTTCCCGCTGTGAGCGATGGAAGGTCTCTATATTCTTTTGTGCCAGCGCAATGGCCTGCTTCAGTCGTTCCGGTACCAGGCCGGTTGCTTTCTCAATGACATCCTGACTCACCGCCAGCTCCGTCTGGTCGGCATAATCAAATTTGCGGCTGTAAGCGAGCACAGCCATATCACCTTTGCGTTGGATATCAAAGAACATCTTTTTTACCGTATTCATCAGCTTGCGCTGTTTGATCAGCGGCCGTTCGGCCAGCTTTTGCCATTTGCTTTGAGAAGGGTTGGATATTGTTTTCATTATTTTACTTTATCAGGTTTCAATGATTGGAGATTGTTTTTCGAAGAAAAACAATTCATCAATTTATCATTCTTATAATTAGAGTATCATTTTTTCGATGGGTACAACCAGGATACCCTCGGCACCGTGCCGTTTGA
>JBDKRY010000044.1:0-6383 GCA_039683155.1 Proteiniphilum sp. | reverse complement strand
TTATAGGGAGCGGTCACATTTTTTACATGTTCCTGAATTTCTGTTGCCAGTTCATCCCCTGCTTTCGCCTTATATTCTTCTGCCAGCACGATGGTGGCTTTGATCACCTGTCCGCGGATCTCGTCGGGGACACCGGTAATGGCACACTCAACCACGGCAGGGTGCGTCATTACGGCACTTTCCACTTCGAAAGGACCGATACGGTAGCCGGAGCTCTTGATCACATCATCGGTGCGTCCTACAAACCAGTAGTAACCGTCTTCGTCGCGCCATGCCATATCACCCGTATGATACACATGGTCGGCATACACCTTTTCAGTGAGTTCCTGATCCCGATAGTATCCCATGAATAAAGCCAGGGGCCGTTTTTCATTGGTACAGACTACAATCTCTCCCTGTTCACCCTCTTCGGCAGATCGTCCGTCGTGTGTGAGCAGATCCATCTTGTATAACGGATTGGGAACGCCCATGGAGCCAGGTTTCGGTTCAATCCAGGGAAAGGTGATAATGGCAGGTACCGTTTCGGTCTGACCGAATGCTTCCATTATCTTAATGCCGGTCTGTTTGTAGAAGGTTTCAAATACCGACGGGTTGAGCGCTTCTCCGGCCGTGGTACAATATTCCAGTGACGACAGATCGTACTTGCTCAGATCCTCGCGGATAAGAAAGCGATAGATGGTGGGAGGAGCGCAGAATGAAGTAACTTTGTAGGTCGAAATAATATGGAGCATGTCATCCGGAATAAAGCGTCCTTCAAAATCGTATACGAACACACAGGCGCCTACGATCCATTGTCCGTACAACTTTCCCCATACCGCTTTTGCCCATCCGGTGTCAGCGACGGTGAGATGTATGCTGTTTTCGTGCAGGTTGTGCCAGTATTTGGCCGTAGTGATGTGTCCGAGTGGGTACGTAAAATCGTGGATGACCATCTTGGGCTGTCCGGTAGTGCCCGAGGTGAAATAGAGGATCATGATATCTTCATTGGAATTGACCTTTTCGGGTTTTATGAACGGCACAGCCTCTTCTACACCCTTGTGAAAATCAATCCATCCGTCGGGTATACTTTCTCCGACAAGGATGCGGTGTTTGACAGAGGGTGACCGGTGCATAGCCAGATTCACGTGTGCGATCAGGGTTGGGTCTTCCGTAGCGACAATCGCTTTGATATCTGCTGCTTTGTTGCGGTAAATGATGTCCTTGTCGGTTAGCAGATGGGTTGCCGGTATAGCCACGGCGCCAATCTTATGGAGTGCCAGAATAGTCTGCCAGAATTCGAGGTTTCTTTTGAGGATGAGCATCACCATATCTCCTTTTCCGATGCCTAGCTCCTGGAAGAAAGAAGCCGTTTTATCGGAAAGGGTTTTCAGCTCCCCGAAAGTAAGGTCGCGGTGTGCACCCTTGTCGTTTGTCCAGCAAAGTGCCCGTTTATCGGGATGCGTTCTGGCCCATTCATCCGCCACATCATAAGCGAAGTTGAAATTTTTCGGGACAATGATCTGGTAGTTATCAACAAAATCCTGATGGGATGCGAATGATGTTTTCTGTACAAATTTTTCTATCATGATAAGCCATTATCGAGTCAAGATCTTTGAATTGTTGAATCAAGACGGTTAGAGGTAGATATTTTGTTACCCTGTTTATTATGGGTATAATATCACGGCAAGAAATTTCACTGGCTTGTCGTCGAGCGCTTTCATGCCGTGAGGGAGGGACGAGTCGAAATAGATGCTGTCTCCCTCGTTCAGGATCAGGTTTTTTTCATTTATAGTGAGCATCATTCGGCCTTCAAGAACCATATTGAATTCCTGCCCCGCGTGAATATTCCGATAAAAATCTGTTTCCATGGGTTTGGGTTCAACCGTCACCACAAATACTTCGGCTACATTGTTGGTAAATCCCGATGTGAGCGACTGGTATTTGTAGGCCGATACTCTCTCCACGCTCACCCCTTTATCTTTCCGGGTAATAAAGTAGGAGTTCATTTTAGGCTCGGTACCAAACATTAATGTAGCCAAATCCACATTGAACTCTCTTTCAATACGCTGCAAAAAGGAGACCGAGATATCTCTTTCCCCAGTTTCATATTGCAGATAAACCTCTTCATCCACTTCCAGCCTGTGAGCCATCTCGCCGGGGGAAAAATCGAGCGCCTCGCGTAATCCCTTGATGCGTTCCCCTATTTGTTTTAAATCTGTTTCCATTGTTGTATGCGTTGAATTAATGAAACATCTGTATATGTGAAATAATTACAAAGGTACCTGTTTTTCTGATCATACAAACAGAAAAAGACTCATTGCCATCACTGCCATCCCTGCTACCAAACCGATAATGGAAAGGTGGTGTTTTCCATATTTCTCTGCACTGGGCAGCAATTCATCCAACGAGATGTAGATCATAATTCCCGCTATGGCTGCCAGGATGAACCCATTGATCATCGGTGTCCAGAAGGGCAGCAGGAACAAAAAAGCGATCAGTGCACCTACCGGCTCAGCCAGCCCCGATGCAAAGGAGAGCCAGAATGCTTTCTTCTTGCTCCCTGTGGAGTGATAGATTGGAACAGCCACAGCGATACCTTCCGGGATATTGTGGATGGCGATGGCTACGGTGATGGGAATGGCTACCTCCAGAGAATTCAATGCCGACATGAACGTGGCAATACCTTCGGGAAAATTATGGATGGCGATCGTTATTGCCGTGATGATGCCCGTCTGTTTCAATCGATCGTTGGACCTCATCTCCTCCACACCGTGCATCTCGTGCGGATTTCTTGACTCGGGAATCAGGAAGTCGATCAGCGCAATCAGGGCTATCCCCCCGAAGAGCCCCAGAATCATGTATAGCATTCCTGTTTTCTCCCCTAATATGTCGGACAGCGATTCCAATGATTTCGGCAGCATTTCCATGAACGATACATAGATCATCACGCCTGCGGAGAGTCCCAGTGCCAGGCTCAGAAAGTTGGTGTTCGTCCTTTTGGCGACAAATGCGATGAGACTGCCTATGCCGGTGGATAATCCCGCAAAGAGCGTCAGCAGAAAAGCAATGAGGATGGTCTGATTGTCCATTAGTTACCCTGAATAATTGATTCCATGATCTCCTGATGGATGGCTCCGTTTGAGGCCACCATCTCTTTCCCGAAAATATAATTGTCACCACCTGTGAAGTCGGTACATTTTCCGCCGGCACACTGCAGGATAAATGCACCCGCAGCCACATCCCAGGGCGATAACCCCGCGTGGAAGTAGGTATCACTGATTCCTGCCGCTACATAACAAATCTCCAGTGCAGCCGATCCTTTGATGCGAAAACTACAGTTCCGGAACTGTTTCATCGCATGTTGAAGGATCTGTTCTCCTTTTTTGTCCAGACTGTACGGGATGCCGAATCCTATGTATCCGTTTACCAGCGTTGCCTGCGTACTTACCTGCAAAGCGATGTTGTTGACAAATGCCTTTTCTCTTCCTGTGGCATAGAACATTTGATCTGCCACGGGATCAAATACCACACCCAGGATCACCTCCTTTCCGCTCATCAGTGCGATGCTCACCGCATAGGGAGTGTCGCCATGTACATAATTGGTAGTGCCGTCCAGTGGATCGATGACCCAGGTGAATTCTTTTTGTACGAATTCCACGGTATCCTCTTCGGTAAGGAAACCTGCTTCCGGAAGCAACTTTCCCAGTTCTTCCACCAGTCTGTGTTCAGCTTCCTTATCGATGTACGTCACATAATTGCGTGTACCTTTCAGCTCAATGTCTTTTTTGCTGAGCGCCGCCTGCCCGGCTTTCAGATATTCACCCGTGGCCCGGGCAATCAGTTTTACTTCGTTGCAAATTTTTTCTACATCCATATTTTAAGACTTTTACGAAACAAAATACAAGCCGCCAGTTCCTATTTCTCCGGATACATCGAATCCCACCATCGGGAATCACCCTTCAGCCATTTGGCAAACCATGCATAGATGGCATTGTTCCAGGCTATCCGCTTATCGTAATCGTAGATGGCATGATTCTCCCCCTCCACCTGTATAAACTCCACCGGCTTGTTTAACAGCTTCAGTGCGGTGTACATCTGAATGCTTTCTCCGATGGGTACATTGGTGTCGGCCGTGCCATGAAGCAACAGGAGCGGCGTTGTTATTTTATCGGCATGAAACAGCGGGCTTTGTTCCACGTAGAGTTGCGGATTGTTCCAGGGATAGCTCCCGGCACTTGCTCCGGCACTGTAGGAGTAGCCCCAGTAGCCCTCACCCCAGTAACTGGTAATGTTGCTGATACCGGCATGCGATACCGACGCGGCAAACAGGTCGGTCTGTGTAATGAGGTATTGGGTCATGAATCCGCCATAAGAAGCGCCGATATTGCCGATTTTTGTTCCGTCCACAAAGGGGTGGGCTGCTACAAATGCTTTCACGCCCGCTACAATCTCATCGGCAGTCCGCTCGCCCCAGGCATTGACATGTCGTGCCGAAAACTCCTGCCCGTAGCCCGTGGTTCCGCTCGGTTGCAGGGTATAAACAACGTAATCCTGCGCTGCATATACATGCAGCGGGTAGGTACTTTCAAAAGTACGCGCGGTAGGGCTGGTGCCTCCATAATAATAAACAATGAGCGGGTACTTTTTTTGTGGGTCAAAGTTAGGCGGCAAGTAATAACGCCCTTCAATGTCATCGCCAAACGAACTGGTGAAATGCCACTCTTTAACTTCTCCCAGGGTGAGCTTGTTCAGTCTTTCCGCATACGGGTCGGCAATCAGCGTTGATTCTCCGGTCTTGAGGTTCAGCAGATAACTGCGGTTCGAGTTGGAAGCACTTACGCCGGTATAGGTTGCCCATGCAGCATTTTCGGCAATACTGAATGAGCGGATGACATCTTCCCTGAGCGGAAGCTTTTCAAATTTCCTTGTCCGGGTGGAGTATCGGTACATATTAACCCTGTCACCCTCTTCCACACGGTAATAGATGTAGTTATCCACCGGGTTCCACTCCTGGGCGCTGATTGCGGGGTTGAAATACCTGGTGACAGGATCCACCTGCCGGGTGGACAGATCCATGATGAACGATTGTGTGTCGTAGCTGTTGGCGATTTGTCCGGCACCGATATTCAGTCCGATGCCATTGAATGCTTCAGGGGCGCCATGGATGAGTAGCTGCTTCCCGTCGGGAGAAAATTGGGCCGAGTAGGTATAGGTCTGATCTTTCCAGATAGTGTCCACAGCCATGGTTCCCAGGTTGAGCATATAGAGCGAACTTTTGCGGAAGGGGCGTTCTGCCAGATCTTCTTCGGAAGTTGAAAAAAGCAGAAATTTTACATCGTCAGTCACATCATTGAGCGATGCCGTCTGTCTGCCGAATGTGAGTTGTTGCGTGAGTCCGGTGTCGAAGAAATAACGATACAGATAATAGCGGTCGCGATAATTCGTCTGTCGGTCGTCAATGCCAATCAACCGTTTCAGTCCTCCGGGATTACTGATTGTGATTGTCTCTTTGGAAGAGAAGAAGGCCGATTTCTCATCCGGAGCGATATGGAAAGTCTCTTTCGGGAGACCTTTGGCAATAACTGTATTTTCAGCGGTCAAAGGATTCAGTGTAAGCATTGTTCTGCCTTCTTCGCTGTCGGTCACATAATAGAGCAGATCCTGTTTGGGCATCCAGTTCAGTTGGCTTCGGCTGTCCGGTTCAGAGAAGATGATACGTTTCTGTTTGACATCATATATCTCTGTGAAGTTCCGGTTTTCACCTCCGGGAAGGGTCTCACGGAGCGACAATAGCACAAACCGGCCACTGGGAGATATCGCGGAATTGGCCACCCTTTTACCCTCCAGGATATCATTAATTTGAATCCGGCGTCGGTCGCTGTTTCCAAATGTATAGGTGAGTAGCGAATCCGCTTCATCGGGCTTCAGTTCAATTTTAACCGCAGGATCAATCTTATTATCGGCGGAAGTAAGCAACTTAATTACGATGCGGGCATTGTTGGTGAAGCCGTTCAGGTTCGCATCTACCTGCCCCGACTGGTGCAGACTGTCGTTAACCTGAGTTTTGGTCGCCCGTTTTACATTGTCGATCCACAACTCCAGCGGATTGGGAGAGGTTATGGTGATTTTGCCCTTGCCATAGCGGTCGCCGGAGACGTAGAACGACAGCAGTTGAAACGCTTTTCCTTGCGTTGGTTTCTGCAGGAAGAAGAAGCCGTTCGTGTCGGGTGTCACCTCCGTCGTAAAGCGTTCCTGAGCAGGAAAAGAAAGAGGAGAAGAGAGCAGCATCTCATCAGAATAGGGTGTGTTGTTCAGGTTGACACTGTCCAGCATGACCGGTTCTTGGACGGGTATTGGTCCGAATGAATACAATCTTTGTGGTGTTACCGTTTTTTGCGCCTGAA
>JBDKRY010000043.1:0-5266 GCA_039683155.1 Proteiniphilum sp. | reverse complement strand
ATGAGTTTGTCGCCAGAAGCGAAAAAACGGCCGAAGCACTCCTTGGCGAAAAGCTGCGTAAGCAAAATCTTACCGTAGCCACTGCCGAAAGCTGCACGGGAGGATATATTGCACACCGAATAACAGCTGTACCGGGTGCCTCTGACTATTTTGAAGGAAGCATTGTATCTTACGACAACCGCATCAAAGAAGAACTGCTGGATGTGGATAAAAGCAGCATTGAAAAATTCGGCGTCGTAAGCAGCGAGGTCGTAGAGCAGATGGCGGTGAACGTTGCCCGTAAGCTGAAGACCGGATGCAGCATTGCTGTCTCCGGCATCATGGGTCCTGAGGGAGGAACAAAAGAAAAACCGGTTGGGACGGTCTGGATATGTACCCTGTATGAGAATGAACTTCTATCCCGTGAATACCGGGTTGGCAGCAGCCGCGAAGAAAATATCGAGCGCACAGCCAACCTGGCAATACTTCAGTTGCTAAAGATGCTTGTCCGCAAAGGAGCCGGTTAAATTGAGGTAAAACCGCAATAGGGCACCAGTACTTCCGGAATACGTATTCCCTCGCGGGTTTGGTTATTTTCCAGCAATGCTGCCATAATACGGGGTAAGGCAAGGGCACTCCCGTTGAGTGTATGGCAAAGTTGTGTTTTGCGGTCTGCATCACGGTAACGGCACTTCAACCGGTTTGCCTGATAGCTTTCAAAATTGGACACAGAGCTCACCTCCAGCCAACGTTTTTGTGCAGCGGAATAGACTTCGAAATCGAATGTCAGCGCTGAGGTGAAACTCATATCACCACCACAGAGACGAAGAATGCGCCAGGGCAGCTCCAGTTTTTCCACCAGTGTCTGTACATATCGAACCATCTCATCCAGTCGCTCGTAAGAAACTTCCGGCTTCTCGATGCAGACGATCTCTACTTTATCGAACTGATGCAGCCGGTTGAGCCCGCGAACATCTTTCCCGTAGGAACCTGCCTCACGGCGGAAACAGGCCGAATAGGCTGCATTTTTGATGGGCAGCTCTTTTTCATCGATGATCACATCCCGGTAGATATTGGTCACCGGTACTTCAGCCGTTGGAATCAGGTACAGATCGTCCAGACCCACGTGGTACATCTGACCCTCTTTGTCGGGTAACTGACCGGTTCCGAATCCGGAATCGCTGTTGACCACGTAAGGAGGTTGTATTTCCAGAAATCCGGCTTCGCGGGCACAATCGAGAAAGAAATTGATCAGCGAGCGCTGTAAACGCGCCCCTTTGCCTTTGTAGACGGGAAAGCCCGCTCCGGTAATCTTTACCCCCGACTCAAAGTCGATGAGGTCATATTTCTTCGCCAGCTCCCAGTGAGGAAGTGCATTGTCCGGCAGCTCCGGCAGGCTTCCGCCACTCCTTTCAATCAGATTGTCTTCCGCTCCTTTTCCTTCGGGCACCGAATCATGGGGGAGGTTTGGCACAGTGACCAACAACTGCGTAATTTTTTCCGCTACCTCTTTTAATGTCTCATCCAGGTCTCTGGAAGACTCCTTCAACGCTCCAACCTTCTCGCGGGCAGCAATGGCCTCCTCTTTCTTCCCCTCTTTCATGAGGGTACCTATCGATTTCGAGAGTGCGTTAATCTCTCCCAGGATGGTGTCGAGTGATGTCTGCGTACGACGCCTGAGATCATCAGAGGCAATTATCTGTGCGACAATCTCTTTTGCATCGAAATGCTTTTTCGACAGACGCCGTACTATTTCTTCGGGATTATCGTTGATTACTTTCAGTGTGAGCATAAAAAAAATTCACGAAAAAGTTAAACTCTCTTTTACGTGCGCAAAGTTATAAAAAATACCGGCATCAAAAGCAGTCTTTCCAGAATAACATGGAAACCTTCCGTAAACCTGACAATGTTCTTCTTCCGGTTGAACTTCCTCAGATTCTCCCGAAATATCCTGAAAGTCCTCCCTGAACGCAGAGATACAGTAGAAACCTCCGGGGCGAACAGGTACCTTTCCTAATATCCCGGGGTCTTATGTGCATTTAAAACAGTTGAAAATGGAGTGTTTCACGCATTTCCCTTTCTTTTTCCTTTTTCTGGCGATAGTAGCGGGAAATGTAATAGGCAACCCCTGCAAACGCACCCAGCACCATAATGTCTTTTACTGTACAACTTTTCATAATGTATTTCATACGATTAAAACTATTTATTTTCACTAAAGTTAGACTATTGCTGCGTTCGGCAAACTAAAAGCAAGCTTTTTCTTTGCTCTCACTGATCGCAATAGTTCAAATGTATCGTATGGAACTCGCTTTAATCATGTATTTGCGTGAAAAATATGTTCATGCTCGTTTCATTTATCATTTATAACAAAAAAATCACAGTCAGGTTTTCTGTAAGATGCAAAAATGAACAAAAAGTTGCATGAAAGTGAAAGAAATTTTCCGGAAACGGGAAAAATCAGTCGTTATCTTCAACCGCGACCGTGAAAACATTGATAGTCTCATCCGTCACCCTAAACCGGTCGTCGGGACGTTCTCCCACAATCCAGACAATCTCGTCTCCCGAAAGAAGGATCCATGCATTCTCCTTGTCTTTCAGGCTGAACTTACGGTCGGTGAAATAATCGCTCAGCTTCTTTCTGCCTTTCATGCCAAAAGGAATAAACCAATCGCCCTGCTGCCACCTGCGCAGTTGCAACGGAAACTTCAAGCGGTCATAATCAACATAAAGTAAACGACGCTCTTTTTGTAGGGCGACCGGCATCCGGAGGGTGCGGAAGGTGAGATGCAACGGTTCCATCATCTCTTCGGTTTGCGGCGTTATAAAAAATGATTGTTCCGGGGTTCCGGCATCAGGCATCCGGTCGATGAGGAAACAGTCGCGGTCTTTCATCAGCCTGTATTGCCCGGCAAAGAAGCGCTTTCCGGGTGCGGCATCCATGTTTTGATGGATATCGCGTATGGAGGAGGGGCCGAACCCGAATGGTGTGAGCAACTCGAACAGGACAGATTGTGGAGAGACTGTTTTGCGGAGTGCCTGAATATCGATTCTGTCATGCTGAAAAACAGCATCAATCGATTCCTGTACCGAGGCACTGTATACTTTTTCCGCTTCCACAACGTTTTGCGCTGTGCGGTAAATTGCTTCCTTGACGGCAGGATTCAACGCCTCGAGTTGGGGAATAATATGTAGTCTGATTGCATTTCTCAAAAAGAGATCGTCGTTGTTGCTCCTGTCAAACACATAGGGAATGCCGCGTGCTGCCATGTAGCGGCTAATCTCCTCGCGCGACAAACATAACAGCGGGCGTACTACCTTGTTATTTTTCGGCGAGATGCCGGTCAGTCCTTTGATGCCGGTGCCACGAATAAGATTCAGCAGTACCGTCTCCACCGAGTCATCTTTGGGATGTGCCACGGCGATGGCTTCTGCATTGTACTGTTTCCGCATCATCTCGAACCAGGTGTAACGCAGCTCACGGGCTGCCATCTCAATAGATATTTTTTTATCGGAAGCATGCTGCCGGGTGTCGAAATCGATTGAAATGAAAGGGATATCAACACTTTGGCACCATTTTTCTGTGAAATCGGCATCTCTGTCTGATTCTTCTCCCCTGAGGTGAAAGTTACAATGGGCAGCCACACACCGGTAACCCAATAATGTGAGTATGTCTAGCAAGGCCATGGAGTCCATCCCCCCGCTCAGGCCTACGATGACAGAGGCATCGGCAGAGAGCAGTTTTTCCTTCCCGATGAATGAGCGAATTGTGTCAAGCATCTTTTTCAGCAAACAAACTTATTAATAGCAAATGTACAAATTTTATCGTTGGCGGCCCGGTTCTTATTACAAATCTTTCCCCGAAAACTATCCCGAATAGCAATAAAAAGTGTATTTTTGTGCTGTTAATTAATGGATAAGTGTATTGCATGATGATAGAAAAGATTGAAGCGCTTCTTTCCGAAATAGAGCAGTTGACTGTTTCCACGCCCGATGAGCTGGAGGCAGCACGCATCAAATACCTGAGTAAAAAAGGAATCATTTCCGCATTGATGGACGATTTCCGTACTGTGCCCCCTGCCCGGAAAAAGGAAATAGGCATGAAACTGAACATGCTGAAACAGAAGGCGACGGAGAAAATTCAGACACTCAAAGAACAGTTCGATCATAGCGGTTCAGTTAATGCTGACATTGATCTGTCACGCACGGCATATCCCATTTCACTGGGTACACGGCATCCGATATCAATTGTCAAGGAAGAGATCAGCCATATTTTCAAACGACTCGGCTTTTCCATCGCTGAGGGTCCTGAGATAGAGGACGACTGGCATGTATTCTCGTCGCTGAACTTTGCTGAGGATCATCCCGCACGCGACATGCAGGATACCTTCTTCATTCAGCATGACCCCCAGATTGTATTGCGCACACACACGTCCTCCGTACAGACACGGGTGATGGAAAAGACGGAACCGCCCATTCGCATCATCTGTCCCGGGCGTGTTTACAGGAACGAGGCGATCTCTTACCGGGCACACTGTTTTTTTCATCAGGTGGAAGCTTTGTACATCGATAAGGATGTATCGTTTGCCGATTTAAAGCAGGCGCTCCTGTTTTTTGCCAAGGAGATGTTTGGCGCGCATACCAGAATCAGGTTGCGCCCCTCTTATTTCCCGTTTACCGAACCGAGCGCCGAGATGGATATCTCCTGTAACATCTGCGGCGGAAAAGGGTGCCCTTTTTGTAAACATACCGGATGGGTAGAGATTCTGGGATGCGGTATGGTAGACCCCAATGTGCTGGAAAACTGTGGTATCGACAGCAAGGTATATTCCGGCTATGCGCTGGGAATGGGTATTGAGCGCATTGCCAACCTCAAATATCAGGTGAAGGATCTGAGGATGTTTTCAGAAAACGATGTGCGCTTTCTGGCACAATTCCAATCGGCATATTGAGCCGATACTTACTTTGCGATTATTCGCTGCGTATTATTTGCATTACGATTGCATTACAACCAAATAACGATTGACCCATGATGAGTCTAAAATATTTTATCCTTTCGGTTTTCGTTTTGGCTTTCACCGGCGTACAGGCGCAGAAGACAACGCGGGTGAATGCTGTCAAAGCCAACGATTACGGTGTGATCTATTCACTTCCGAAAACATCGTTTGAGATCACATTGCTGGTAAAGAAGAGTACCTGTCAACGGGGTGATTTCTACCCTTATGCCCAATCTTATCTGGGAGTGGACAATCCGGTCACTGAAAACAAGATCGTGTTTACATTGGAAGAT
>JBDKRY010000042.1:0-8765 GCA_039683155.1 Proteiniphilum sp. | reverse complement strand
GCTCCTGCAACTCATTCCTTTTTATAAACCTCCGCACCTCTCTGTTTTTCAGGGAACCGATCAGAAGCGTGTGCTCATTCTTCCCTCTATTTCCCGGGAAGTAGCTGCCACTCATCTGCTGCCAGGCATGCTGAAACTCCTGAAGTGCGATCGATGAGGCCTCTCCCCGGATCTGGGTGAAGGAGGGTAACGATTCCATTTCCTGTGGCTGGAATCGCAACCAGAGCCTGCTGCCATCTTCAGCTGCAAGCCGGCCGATCGCTGCTATGTTGAAGATGATGATCAGAAAGAGTATTTTCATTTGCATTATTCCGCTGTTCCTTAGATGGTTTGTATGGTGCCGTCGGGATTGTATTTCAGCTCTGTCACCTTGAGGCTCCTGAGCCATGTTTTTCCTCCCGAGGGTACGCAATCGTGGTGAAAAAGATACCATTTTCCTCTGTACTCCACGATGGAGTGGTGGGTGGTCCATCCCACCACGGGTGTGAGGATCACTCCCCGGTAGGTGAAGGGGCCGTAGGGATGATCACTGGTGGCGTAGCAGATCAGGTGGGTATCGCCGGTGGAGTAAGAGAAGTAGTACTTGCCATTGTAATAGTGCATCCAGGAGGCCTCGAAAAAGCGGCGTTTGGTATCACCGGCAGTCAGTGGGTTGCCTTTCTCATCCAGGATCACCAGGTCGCGCGGTTCTTCCGCGAACTCCAGCATATCCTCTCTCAGCCGCACCACTTTGGGGCAGAGTGCCGGTTCATTCCCCTTTGGCAGCTGGGCGCACTCCAGTGCTTTGTTGTTGCGGTAGCGTTGCAGCTGGCCGCCCCATAATCCGCCAAAGTACATGTAATATTCCCCATCCTTGTCGGGCCAGATGCAGGGATCGATGCTGTAACTCCCCTTTATGGGATTCTCCATCGGCACAAATGGGCCCTCCGGTTTGTCGCTGATGGCGACGCCGATGCGGAAGATATCGTTTTTATCTTTCAGCGGGAAGTATAGGTAGTATTTTCCGTTCCGGAAAGCCACGTCGCAATCCCACAGCTGTCGTCCCGCCCAGGGGATATCTTCAATGCGCAGTACCACCCCGTGATCGGTTACCTTACCCTGCTCCACATCCTCCAGGGAGAAGACATGGTAATCCTTCATATTGAAGTGGTCGCCGTTGTCATTCTCCGGTATGCCACTCTCCCAGTCGTGTGAGGGATAAATGTAAAGCCGGCCGTTGAAAACATGCACTGCCGGGTCGGCCATATAATCACCCGGTACCAGATATCTTGGTTCTTTCATCGTGAGTTTGTTTTGTTTTAATTATTCTTTGGTCAGATCAATCAGTTGTGCTACCACCGGCTTGGGCTGGTAGTTACGGTCGAAAAGCAGCGGGTAGTCGGTCCTGCCCGGAATTGGCCAGTTGTTCCGCCAGCTGTCCTTATCGGTCACTCCCCAGAGCGTGACGCGGCTGATCTTCTCCTGATGTTTCAGGAAGAGGCGGAAGAAGTCGGTGTAGCGCTTGTTAAATGCTGCCTCCACCTCTTCGGGCAGTCCGGCTGCATAGGGATTCATCTGCTCCTGGTATTCTGCTGTGAGCGACACCTCAGCTGTCTCGCCGGCAGGGAAGGGGAGCAAGGTGATATCCATCTCGGTGATCATCACGTTGACGCCGAGGGCTGCAAAGGCTTCGATGCTCTTTTCAAACTCGCTGATATCGGGATAATCCATTCCCATATGTCCCTGCATACCGATGCCGTCAATCCGGATCCCCTCTTCCTGTAGTTTTTTCACCATCTCTACCACACTGTTGCGTTTGCCTTCCTGCGACATGGCATAGTCGTTGTAGTAGAGTTCCGCATCTGGATCCGCCTCATGGGCGAACTGAAACGCCAGCTTGATGTACTCCTCGCCAATGATCTCATAGAACTTGGTGTTGCGCCACGATCCGTCGTCAAGAATCGCCTCGTTCACCACATCCCATCCATCCACGCGTCCTTTGTAGCGACCCACTACCGTGTGGATATGGTTGCGCATCCGTTCGATCATCACCTCACGCGACACATCCTCCCCCTTTTCATCGGTGAAGAACCAGTCGGGAGCCTGTGAGTGCCAGATGAGTGTATGTCCAACGATGTGCATGTTGTTCTCTTCACCGAACTGAATAAATCGGTCGGCTTCTTCGAAGAAAAATACACCCTCGGTAGGCTGGAGATACATGCTTTTCATGCAGTTTTCCGCTACGATGGAGTTGAAATGTTGCTGAATCAGTTTGATACCGAGTGTATCTCTGCCATAAATGTGATTTGTATTCAGGGCTGTCCCCATCAGGAAATTCCCATCAAAAGCCTCTTTCAGAGAGGGTGTTTGCTCACTTTGCGGTGAGGAACAGCCCATCAGCGAGAGGATGAGAAACAGTACGCCTGTCAGTTGCCTGTTGATACTTTTTTTAGTCTTCATAAAGGAGTTTTTTAGTTGGTTATTGATTCTCTTGTCTGGCTTCAATCTCGAGATTGAGCCTGTCGATTACATCATCTTCCAGCTCATAACGGGAGATGATGAACATTGCAAGGATAAGCAACAGTGCCGGTATCACTGCTACCAGCCAAAGGATTCCCTGTTCAACGAAAGGTGTCTGCGAAACAGCATTCTTTTCGTCGAACCCTACAAATGCCAGTACAAAGCCGGGTACCACACCACCCAGGGCCATGCCAGCCTTGAAGAAGATACCAGTGAGGGCGTTTACGATTCCTGATATGCGACGGCCGGTCCTGTGTTCCCCGTAGGAGATCACCTCCGGCACCAGCGCCCACATATATCCTGTTGCTACGATCACTCCCGTAGATTTGATAAATTGTGCCACCAGCACCAGCCACACCAGATTCTTCAGTGCCGGAATAACGGAGATGGCATAGAGCAGCCCCATGCCGAAAATGGCTATGGAGAGGAATACGTAGAACATCTGTTTTTTGCCGATGGCCCGTTTGATGGCTGGCACCATCGGCATGAAGATAAATGCCGGAATGGAACCGAGTGCCATGAAATACGGCACCATCTCGGGTGTACGCATGTTATAGATCATATAATAGGATCCTGCCGAGTTGCCGATGGCCATCATGGCAAATGCGGTGATGAAGAAGCAAGCCAATACCCGCAGCGGTCGATTCCGTTTGAACTCTGTCCATAGGTCTGACACCTTTACCAATGCCATATCCTTGTCTTTCATTACCACCCGTTCCTTGGTCTGGGTATAACAGAAGATCAGCAACAGAAGTCCGGTGATTGCATAGATGGTCATGGTGATGAACCAGGCCTTTCCCGACGCGGCGGAGTTAATCAGTCCATCGGGTGAGAAGCTCTTCACAATGATAGGAATTCCGTAGGCTACAGCCACCCCCCCCAGGTTTGCCATAAACATCCGGGTAGCGGTCAGTTTGGTGATCTCATCGGTATCGCGGGTAAGCGAGGCGTTGAGTGCTCCGTAAGGGACATTGACCAGCGTGTATGACATCGACATACCCACATAGGTAATGTAAGCATAGAGCAGCGAGCCGGAGAAGCCGTTCCAGAAGCAGAGAATAGCAAATCCTGTAAGGGGAATCCCTCCCAGTATCAGCCAGGACCGGTATTTCCCCATCTTCGGGTTCCGTTTGTCCACAAAAGCTCCAACGATGGGATCCCACACCACGTCGATGAGCCGTACAATGAGGAACATCACTGCAGCAGTAGCTGCCGGCAATCCGAATACGTTGGTGTAGAAGATCAGAAGGTACATCGATACCGTCTGGTAGATCAGGTTCTGCGCCAGATCTCCTGAGCCGAAGCCGATACGCTGCACCATCGAAAGCTTGTAAAAACCTTTCGATTCCCCAATTGTAGGTGTCTGTAATTGCATTTTTTTTGAATTGATTATGAGTGGTTAAGTTTACTGTTTATTTTTTTTGTTGCCCTTCTTCCGCTGGCAGCGGTACTGTTCGATTCCGTGGCCGGGAGTGAAGCCTCAAAGGGAGATGCCGGCAAACCTTCCCTGTTTCTCAGGTTTGCGCCTTCGGGGTTGTTGCCCCAGGCATACCTCACCTTCACCGGTGCTGTGATCTGGTCATTCCAGACAATCACCCTGTTCCCCTCGATGCGTGCCTCGGCCCATTCGGCCCTGCCGTCAGCACCCTGCAGTGAGAATCCTTTCAGCTTGTCTACCGGCAGCAGGTTATTGGTTCCCTCTTTAAAATGGATAATCAGCCTGTTTCCTTCAGCCTTTAGGGAGTGAAAGAGAGGACCGTCGCTGACCACTTCTTCATCTCCGTAAGCAATCCGCTGCGCCTGCAGAGCAAGTCGTTTTCCCACCTCTTTCTTGTTCAGGGGATGTATATCGTTCCATTCACCTATATCTATCGTCACTGCCAATCCTGTGTGGGGGATCGTTTTTGATAGCTGCAGCTGTATCTCTCTCATCTCAGCCCAGTTGCTTTCGGCAGGGTAGGGCGGGTCCAGCATAAAATTGGGTAGTTGAACCATCAGGAAGGGGAGATCATGTCGTTCCCAGAGAGACCTCCATTCACAGACCAGTGCAGTCATCAGGTCGTAATATTCGTTGTACCTCCCCGTGTTCGATTCACCCTGGTACCAGAGTACCCCTTTCAGGCCCCAGTTCTTCAGGGGGTGAATCATCGCATTGAACAGCCCCGTGGGTTTGTACTGGAAAAAGGTCTCCCCTGCCAGTGCAGGCATCCTTGTACCCTGTCTGTGTCTCCATGTGCCTTCCAGGCTAATCTGCTTTTCTCCTTTGTCGAACACAATCTTGTAGGGCTTGTCTTCCACGAATCCCGGATTGCCGGAATAGCTGATCAGCCTTACCGTAATATTGTTTGCTCCCTTTTTGAGGAGATTGGCCGGTATCCGGTAAATACGCGGTGGATACTGATAGGCGGTTGTTCCTATGAAGACACCGTTGATAAATACAGAATCGGCATCCACGATACAGCCCATCCTGAGCACGGCGGGTGCTCCCTCCTGTTTCGCCGTCAACGTAAACTCCTTCCGGAACCAATGGGTACCGTTTACCGGATTTAAACCGTCACTTGCCCATTCCTCATCGAAGAGATCCGCCTCTTCCCAGTGAGCATCATTGTAATCCGGCGCAAACCATGGTAGGGCCTCGTTCAGACCCCTGTCCTTCCGGAAGAGAACGTTGTTCCACAGGTTCCGTCGTTCACGGTCGAGATGCTGCATGTTCGACACGTGACTGTCGGAGCGGTATATATCCCTGTCGTTCAGGTGGGTAGGGAATTGTTTCAGCCCTTTCTCACTGATCCATGCCTCTGCGGGTGAGCCGCCCACACTGGCATTGATCACACCAACCGGCACCTTTGTTTTTTCAAAAATCTCCCTGGCGAAAAAGTAAGCCAGTGCCCCGAAGGATGGTACATGCTCCGCTGTCAGCTCCTTCCAGGCAGCCGGTTTGATATCATCGAGGGGATGATGGAAGTTATATGACAACGACACCTTCAGGTAGCGGATCATCGGGTTGTTGTAGCTCTCTACCTCCTCCCGGTAGAGATCTATCACCCTGCTCACCGGCAGCTCCATATTCGACTGACCGGAACCCAGCCATACATCACCAATCAGGATATTGCTTATTTCCAAATCGTTGATGGCCATGCGGTAAGGACCCCCTGCTTGCTGGGGTGGAATTACTATCTGCCAGTTTCCACCAGTATCGGCAACAGTCACGTATTTCCTGTTCAGAAACTGGATATGGACCTCTTCCCCGGCATCGGCACTACCCCAGATGGTGATATCCTGATCACGCTGGAGCACCATGCCGTCAGAGACCAGCACAGGCAGCTTTATTTTCGCTTCACCGGTTTGTGTCAGCAAAAAAGCGAGCAGGAAGAAAATGAGTTTCAGTGATATCTTGTTCATCTTGTTTCACTTTGGGGAGGACCCAGATAACTCTTTTTCAGTCCGCCGAAATTGATCAATATCTTTTGTAGTACAATGCCGGGATCGAGTACCCTGAAACGAAGCGTATGCTTTCCCGGCTCTTTGATTGTGTGTGTGGTAATGGTTTCGTTGATGCTGCTTGCCTGCCACTGTTCCATCTGTCTGACATCGTATTCACGGTTGAAGTTGACAATGGTCTCCTCTCCGCCATCGAATGAAACTGTATATCGCAAACCTCTGTTCTGATTGAAATTGAGGGTAGGCGATAAGAGAATATGCAGTTCCAGCTGTCCTGCCGACGCCGTTTCGATATCATATTCCAGGTATATATGCTCACCGGCAGCTGGATAGACATTTTGAGGAAAGGTGGTTATCCCTGAGACAGTTTTTCCCAAACCCGGAATCACCTCCCAGTGAATGGCATCCGTACCCTGTGAACGGGAAAAATTCTCCGCTTCGATGGAGATATAGCCCTCTTTTTCAATCAATCGTTTCGGTTTCTGTCCGTCAGGCTCATTCACATAGGTCACTTCAGGCATCACACTCTTCTCCGGCTGCTGCCACGACGTATATCCTATACGCACCTGGTCCATCATATGTGCCCACTTCCCGCCTGCGATCACGTTGTTGTAGTGATGGGTTAGCAGGGAATCGCGCCCGAAGCACTCTTTCGCTTTGTCGGCCCAATAATTTGCCTGCAGGTCATTTTTATCTGCAAAGTCTTTATTTTTGGCCACGGCATAATACATCTCATAGAGATTGGAGCTTGCATTGATAGGGAAGAGTACCAGCTGATCAAAGGCATCTTTGTATGCTGCTGGCATCAGATAATGCAGGCGCATGGCATCGATCACCAGATCACGGTAATCATTCACCACACGTTCAAACTCATTGTAATTCGCCAGGCTGTAAATGGTATCATTGAGCAACTCAGGCGTTACGCGCCGGTTGTATTGGGTATACAGATTGATCAGCCGGGCCGATTCTTTCGCATATTTCTCACCGAACTGCTGCACACACCATCTCTCGGTATGTTTCAGCAGGTTGGAGGCGCTGAACTCGTTCGGGTTCCAGGCCATATCGAGAAAGAAACTGATGGGATACTCCATCGGTTTCAGGTCTCCCACATTGACCACCCAGATCCTGTCCACACCGTGGCTATAAGTGAGGTTCATCTGTTCCCACATCCGTTGCACCTGCGTCACATTGATCCATTTATAATTCCTGGGGCCACCTACATAGTCGAAGTGGTAGTACATCCCATATCCGCCCTTTCGTTTAGGTTCATCGGGCAGGGGCAGCTTTCTCACATTGCCCCAGTTGTCGTCACACAACAACAGCGTCACATCGTCGGGCACCCGCATCCCCTTGTCGTAATAATCCTGCACCTCCTTGTAGAGCGCCCACACCTGGGGTGTCTGAACCGCTTTTTTACCGGTGACCTCCGAAATGATCCTTCGTTGATCTGTGACGATCTCTTCCAGCAGGGCAATATTGCTCTCTTCACTCATCGGTTCATCTCCGTCGCCCCGCATACCCACGGTGACGATAGTCTCCTGCTCTTTCATGCGCTCTATGCCCTCATGCCAGAATTCACGCAATGCCGGTGCATTTGTCTGGTAGTTCCAAGCCCCGCTGCCGTAGCGTCGCCACTCGTCGTGTGCCCGTCCCATCGGTTCATGGTGGGAGGTGCCGACAACGATGCCCATCTCGCCGGCAAGTGAGCCGTTCATCGGGTCATCATCATAAAAGGCACTGCCCCACATGGCAGGCCAGATGAAATTGCCCTTCAGGCGCAGGATCAGTTCAAACACTTTTTCATAAAACTTATGATTAAATCCCCCAAAGGTTTGATGAGCCCATCCGCTCAAGGCGGGGGCTTCATCGTTGAGAAAGATACCCCTGTATTTCACGGCCGGCTCCCCATCAGTGTAGGTTCCGCGCTTGATGCATATACTTTCACGTTTCCTGGCAGGCACATCTGCCCACCAGTACCAGGGTGAGACGCCTATCTGTTCTGATAATTCGTATATTCCGTATATGGTTCCCCGTATGTCACTGCCGGCAATCACCAGCGCCTCTTTCACGCCGGGAAGCGGGTTTTGAACTGTGGTGATGATATATTTTTCTCTTTTACCCCTTAAATCAGAACCATCTCTTTTTCCATTCTTAATCAGCTGTCTGATCCAACGACTGTTTTCGATGGATCCAATAATAAGTATTTTCGGAGCAGCAGCCTGGTGTATAATTTCTGGCGTTATCCCCGTTACTTTTTCTACATCCGATTGCAGGTTGCGTATTGCACGCAGCACCCCTTTATCTTCCAGTGTATCTATCAGGAACGGAACAGATTTGGTTTTTTCTACCAACGGAAAAACATCGGCATTCTTTTGAAAATCAATGATCGTTTCAGGTTGCGAAAAAACAAATTCAACAAGTAAAACAAAGATAGGAAGAAGAATGGATTTTTTCATCTTGACATTTTCCAAAAATACCTCTCTTCCCTATTTTGAGAGGTCGGTTTAAAATAACCTCTCCCCTTTCATCTCAGAAAGGGGAGAGGTTTCAACATAGACTAATGACTGTTCAACACGTTATAAACCGCGTTATATGACAGCTTCCTATTAAAATTATCATCCCATAACAATGGAAAATATTTTCTCTCGTTCGTGTTCAACCAGCTTGAAGCATCGTCAATACCCCAAATGGTAATACCGTATTGCTGTTCTTTCGGGATCACTTCCAGATAAGTCTTGATGATGTATTCATACATGGCTGCCTGAAATTCGGCATTTATCGGGCTCAATTCTGTACCCCCGGAAGGTGTGGCTTTCACATCCAAC
>JBDKRY010000041.1:0-3879 GCA_039683155.1 Proteiniphilum sp. | reverse complement strand
CGGGAAGAAGGAATAGTTGCGGTAGATCTCCCCATCGATGATGGTGGCCACCTTTTCCAGTATCTCGTTGCGCGGGGTGTCGGCAGGAAGGGTGTCGAGCAACGGGTTGATGCAGAGACCGAACCGGAAATGGACACTGCCCTTGAAACCCATGATTCCGGTAAGCATATTTTCGATGTCATCGGCTTGGCTCTTTTTGTGGGCCGGGTTGTCGCGTTTGAGTTGAAACTCCCTGGCTTTGAGGTAATCACAAGGATCGTATTCGTAGGAAATGGTCACGGGAATGATCTGCAGTTGTTTCAACGTTTCCAAAGGTTGTGTACTGTCGCGCAGCGTGAGCATCTTGAGCAGGCTCACCTGTGTCTTGTCGTCCGAATCCTTGGCACGTCCTTCCCGCTGGGCTATCCATACCGGCTGGTGACGTTCACGTACCGTATGGTGAATGTAGCGGGAGAGGTGGGTGGATACTTCCAGCATCTGCCGCACAGTGACGCCCCGTTTCACAATAAAGCTTTTGTTGAGTCGCACCAACTTTTCAATCCAGGGGTAAATCAACAGATTGTCGCCAATGGCAATCTCGGTGGTGGGCCTTCCCTTATCGAACATTAACATATTCAGAAAGGCTGCATCCAACACAATGTCGCGGTGGTTGGATATGAAAAGGTGGTTGTTCTGTTCGTCCACGTTTTCCCATCCGTAGCCGTTCATTCCGGTTGTTGTACGCCCGATAAGCTTAAGCATGACCGGATAGATGATGGTACGCTGAAAATCATAGGTTGATTTACAGGCGCTCATGACAGCTGAGAACTGCTCCCAGGAGAGAGGTTTGATGAACGGCTCCACAGCGCGCCGGAAATAGGGGTCACCAAGGAGCTGTGCAATGGTATCCGCAACTTCACTGTCGTGAAGCGGCCGGATGTCGTCGAAAAGGTTGGTTGTTGTTTCCATCGTCAAGTGATTTACTGTAAAGCCGGATTTGCGCACATTGCTTTGTTGTATTCTGTTTCAATGATGTCCGTCAGGATGTCTGTCATGGATAATCCTGCTGCCGCTACCTGCTGTGGAATAAAGCTGGTGGCTGTCATTCCGGGTGTGGTATTTACCTCCAGCAGGACAGGTTTGTTTTCCGACAGGATATAATCGGCACGGATGATTCCTTTTGCTCCGATCAGCCGGTATATTCTTTCGGTCTCCTGTTGAATGGAGAGCGTGAGCTCATCGGAGATACGGGCAGGAGTGATCTCCTCTACTTCCCCGTTATATTTTGCATTGAAATCGAAGAACTCGTTGGAGGTCACCACCTCGGTCAGCGGCAACACGGTGAAGCCCTTGTTGGTGGCGAAGCAGCCACAGGTCACCTCTGTCCCGGCGATAAAACGTTCGATAATTACCTCCGGAGCTTCCCGAAAGGCATCATCCACCGCTTTTTCAAGCTGCAATGTCTCTTTTACTTTTGTGGTGGCGAAGCTCGATCCCCCCACGTTGGGTTTCACAAAGAGCGGTAATCCCAGCTGGGAGATGATCTCACCGGGCCGGTAGGCTTCATTTTTTCTCAGGATCACCGAGTCGGCCACGGCGATGCCGAAGCTGCGCAGAAAATGATTGCAGGTGAATTTGTTGAATGTGAGTGCCGATGCCAGTACCCCGCAATTGGAGTAGGGGATGCCCAGCATGTCAAAATAGCCTTGCAGCGTGCCGTCTTCGCCGGGAGTACCGTGAATGGTGATATAGGCAAAGTGAAAGCGGATCGTTTGTCCGTTTGCCACAAAACTGAAATCATTTTTGTTCACAGGAATGGTTACCCCTTCATCGTCCACTTCCCACGATGCCCGATCGATCTTCACCCTGAAGGTGTTGTATTTTGTCTTGTCTATGAAGGAGTAGATGCCGGCGGCACTTTTCTCGGAAATCACTTTTTCCGATGAGTATCCTCCCCATACGATGGCGATATTTTTGTGCATACGAACGATTGTAATGTCTGTTTCTTCACTCCATTTGTTCCCTTGAGGCTGTGTATGTGCGCCATCGGTCGATGACCGCCTGCATGTCTTCCGGTATTTCGCTGTCGAAATAGCGCTCTTCCTTTGTGACCGGATGTACGAATCCCAGGGTACGTGCATGCAGACACTGACGCGGACAGAGGGCAAAACAATTATAGACAAATTGTTTGTATTTGGCAAAACGGGTCCCTCGTAAAATCTCGTTGCCGCCGTAGCGTTCGTCGTTGAACAGCGGATGTCCTATGTACTTCATATGTGCACGTATCTGGTGGGTGCGGCCAGTCTCGAGCTGGCATTGCACCAGGGTGACATAGCCGAAACGCTCCAGCACGGTGTAGTGTGTAACGGCCGCTTTGCCCTGGTCGCCTTCGGGGAAGACACGCATACGCATACGATCCCTGGGGTCGCGCCCGATATGGCCCTCAATGGTTCCGCTCTCTTCTGCCACATTTCCCCATACCAGTGCCACATAGAGTCGCCTGGTCTCTTTCCGGAAGAATTGGGCGGAGAGATGGGTTTTTGCTTCGGGTGTTTTCGCCACCAGCAGCAATCCCGAGGTGTCTTTGTCGATTCTGTGCACCAGTCCCAGCCGGGGGTCATCGATATCTGTGATGTGGTCTTGCTTCAGATGAAAGGCCAACGCGTTGACCAGCGTACCGGTATAATTCCCGTGCCCGGGGTGTACCACCATCCCGGCCGGTTTGTTGACCACCAGCAAGGTATCGTCTTCGTAAACGATATCCAGCGGGATGTCTTCGGGAAGAATCTCCAGCTCATGCCGCGGCCAGTCCATCACAATGGAGATCACATCGAGCGGTTTCACGCGGTAGTTCGATTTCACCGGCACTCCGTTTACCAGGATGCAGTCTGCATCGGCAGCCTGCTGAATCCTGTTCCGTGATATTCCTTCAATCCGTACGGACAAAAATTTATCGATACGCAGCAGATTTTGTCCTTTATCGGCTACAAATCGATAATGTTCATATTTTTGATCTTCCTCCGCGGTGACATCCGCCAAATCATCGTCGTCTTCCGGTAAAAAATCAAATTCATCCAACTTGTCTTTTGTCACGGCGCAACCTATTAGAAAAATGAATCGTCGATGGCTCTGTCCTGCTGCACAGGGTTATTCCCGTTATTTGTTCCCGGTGGTACTATATATTCATCGTCCATGCTTAGGGAATCGGTACCTATACCACTGGTAATGACCAGTGTCAGTGGAGATCCGGCAGGTATTTTCTCTTCGGGTGACAGTGTCTTACCGCGATATTTCACCGCCACTACCAAGCCGGAATATTCAGCGGGGATTTTTTCCATTGTGAGTTGTGTGAATCCCAGCGAGTTCAGCAGAGCTACTGCCTGACGGGTGGAATAGTCGACCAGCCCCGGAACGGAAACCTGCTGCGGGGTCCTTGAATAAATGGTGATATAAATGGAGCGGCCTTTCTTTACCTTATTACCGGCTTTGGGTGTTTGATCGATGATGGCGCCGGGAACGGCGTCGCGCCGGTAAATGGAATCCACAATCTCGGCATGCAAGCCTTTGGCACGTAGGATGGTGCCTGCTTCTTTCATCTGTAGCCCCTCCAGCGTTGGTACCACTACATTCTGTCCGTGCCTGGTATACATATTCAAAAGCAGCAGCGCCAACAGAATAAGGAGTACGGCACATGCAATGATTATCACTAGATTTTTCAGTAGGTGATTGCCGAAGATTGTTTTCTCAGTTAGTTTTTTGCTCGTCATAACCGCTAAAATAAATGCATAAGCTTACTTTGATGCTGCAAAAATACAAAAAAAATGACAGCATGGAGGTAAGGAACGGAAAAAGAGATGGGGTGAAGATGAAAACAGGGAGACAGCACCCTAAATGGAGAGA
>JBDKRY010000040.1:0-4980 GCA_039683155.1 Proteiniphilum sp. | reverse complement strand
CGAAACTCGTGGTGTCCCGTGGCTCAAAATCGTTGAGCGTTCCGTAGAAACTGTAATTAGCAAAACCGTTTTTGCCATAAATCCACTCATTTTCACGTGGAGTTCCTCTCAAATCGCCTGGGAATCCCTTGGCCACTTCACCTGTATAGGGATTGATCTGATAGCCATAAAGATCGCCGGCATCGCCCAAGCCATACTTCCATATCTTCCCCACCGGTCGGCCGGACTCGAGGAGGTCAACCTGGTTGTCGAATCCGTAAGTGGTGGACCAGCGATGAATGCCGTTATTTGTGAAATCCATTGTCACGCCGTTGTGCGAGGGGTATCGCAATATCTGATGCGCGAAGAATGGAGTGTAGCCATTCGTGAACGAACTGCTTGTTCCGGTCACGTCCAAACAGACCTGAATCACCCTTAAAGGATGGAAAGCCCACCCGTAGTCCTTGTCACCACCGAATTTGACACCGGTTGCCGAATAAAGCAGTTGCCACTGATGCCAGCTGCTGCCTGTATATCCGGCCGGGATCAGACCGGCATCCGTGATATCAGAGTTCCAAGCCATGTATTCACTCATGTTGCGGATAAACGTGTGTCCGTAAACCATGTTGTTGCTTTCACCGAAGTTCAGGAAATAGTACGCTGTCTCCATCGAAGCGCCGATCCTGAGTTCGGCGTCCGCATTGAATACATCCGAGCGCAGATAGCAGATGGTTTCGGCGCCATGGATAATCGGACTACCACTCGCACTGCGTCCCTCACGGAACTGCACAGGCCAGGCCGCCAGATCATCTGCATCTTTGGATGACCATACCTGGCAGATTTCCGGCCGGGTGCTGCCTGTTTCCATGAAAACACCCGTGTTATAAATGGCCTTCAGTTTATCATAATCCTCCAGCGTGGCGTTCTGGCCGCCGAACCAACCGCCACGTGAGGAGGTGTAAGTGGTGTCCTCGATCGATCCATCACCGTCTATATCCCGGACAACGGAAAAAGAATGGCTTATTGCGCCGTCGCCGCGCGGTGCGGAAAAAACATTCCCGGAGCCGGCGGGGAATTGGTGCGGTCCCATGATGCCACCATTTGCTCCCAGATCCACCTGCAGAGCGACATTATTGCCCGAGGCTACACACGAGCTGTTGACCTCGGCGCGGCCAGGCATGCTATAGACTGTCAGCGCCGCGACCAGGGCCAGAATCTGTAAAGAAGAATTTCTTCTTCGCATTATCAATCTCCTTCAAGAGGATTTCTACTATGCTTAACCCTCAATAACCTATCGGCTGATTTGTTGCTCAGAAGTTGAATTCCACGCCGAAACGCACCTGCCGGGCCAGTCCCCACGTTTTCTTGTTCATGGTGCTGGTCATGAACGACTGGGCGATTGCGCCTTTGGCGGCTTCTTCCACGCTCAGCACGCCGTCCTGGTTGTAATCCGACTTGAACAGTGAGCGTTGATACTCACCGAGATCGGCGCTCCAGACCAGGTCTTTTCCGCCTGTCACATACAGATATGAGTCGTAGGAATAGCCGGAGGGATACGGCTGGGAATTCTTGTGGTTAAGCACGTTGAAGATTTCTGAGAAAATGCCGATGCTTCTGGATCCACCCAGATAAAACTTCTTGTTGATCCTCATATCAAGGTTCGTATACCATCTGCCCCGGTAATAATTAAGATAATTTGCGTACGAGGAGAGGTATCGCATATCGGCATCGGTGATATAGTTATGCCTTGTATCACCGCCGATTGGCTCACCGCTTTGCAGCGAAAAAATGGCGTAAATGCCGGTATTCTTCAAAATGCCGTTAAACAGCGTTCCATTCTTGAAATCGTCGGGGAACATGTAGTTGACAGTATTCGTCCATACATGCGTCCGGTCTCCGTCCATGGGCAACAGCTCATCCGGCGGAGTGAATGTCTCGTTGGTGGTCACGTCCAGAAAAGTTGTGGAGGAGGAGCGCTCCGCATCCGGGTACGACCCCGTGGTCCTGGAAAACTGAAGTGTGTAGGAGGAACTGAAAGAAAAATTGTTGGAAAAACGTTTGTCCAGGGAGATATCCACTCCCTTGATATTACCGTTGTCTCCATTGGTATAGCCGCTGGTGAAAGTCCGGACCAACCGGCCCTCGTGCTCCATGTAGTACTGTCTGAAGAAATCCTTGTACGCCACGTTACCATCGATGTCCCTGTAGTAACCCACGATATCCAGCGCGATATCATTGGAAACCAGGTAGCTGATTCCCGACTCAAACGCATCAGTACGGGAATACTCCAGTGCTCCGTAATTGCCCGAGTTGTAGATATACGTCATACCAGGGATCTGGGTAAATACGCCGTAGGAAAAGCGCATCTGGGCCCTGTCGGTCACAGGAAAGCCCACGTCGAATCTCGGCGACCAGCTGTGGGTTGTCTGGGGATCGTAAATATCCCCGAAAGTATCACCATAGCGGAAACCCCAGTTATCTTTCGGCTTAAACAAATCGTAGCGAATACCATAATCGAAAACGAAATCGCCGAGATCCGTACGGTTCTGAACATAAGCCGCGTACATCTGAGGCTTATAGTTAAACTCGTTCCGGGTACGGGTGCGCGAGCTGTTGCCGATTTCGAACTTCCTGTTTTCAAAATCCGTAATCTGAAATCCGGCCTTGGCCCTGTTCTGCCTGTTCCACTGAAGATCAAGATCACCCTTGTAAGTGTTCTGCTTCTCTCGGGTATAGTTATATGACAGGTAGTAATACTCGTGTTCGGTAATCATCCCAAACGGAGTATGGTAAGGCCACTCTTTCATCCAATTGGTTTCACCATCCGGATACAACTGATGTTGCAGTGCCTTGTCGGTCGGCAATTCACGATTCGGATAGCTCTCTATCTCGAACGGAATATCATGCATCGACCAACCCATGAAAGTATTGTCTTCACGAACCCAGTTGGTTAACAGGCTGGAGTTGTTGATTTCAGTGCTCCTGAAATCAGTATAGCGGAAATGGAAAGAAGCATTTCGGTCCGAAGACCTCAGGAAATCCCAGTCCATTCCAAGCAGCAGATTATGACTCTTGGTCCTTCTGGCGATACACTGCGGCACATAGATTTCTGTTTCACCAGGAGCCCACTGGCGATTGGGCAAGTCAGCTACCGTCGCAATGCCCGTGTTGAAATAGCTCGCGTCGTCATCCCACGCGCGCTGATTACGGGAAAAATTATGACTTCCGATAATCTTCAGCGTACAGATCGGTGAGTAGTTAAGCTTGCCGGTACTCAGAGTGCGATCCTGCCAGTTGTTGGGCTGCCGCACCGGATTACCCGGCGACCACAAACCGGCTTCCTGGCCTTCTTTTCCGGCCCAGAACGCGTATCCTTTCTCGAACATTTCAAGAGAAAAAGCGGGACTCTGCGCGCCAAGCACAGGGTCATTGCGTACTGCTTCGTTCAGTCTGTCCACAAATTTCTGGTTGACTCCACGGAAACCCTCGCTGGCGTGAGTGGGAAACTGATCCGCCATCCCCTGAATCTCCCCCGAACCGTGGAAAAACAGGTTCGGCACACCAGGGACCGGGCCGCCTATATTCAGTTGCAGCTGGTTGTATCCGTAATCGGCTGTGCGGTCATTGACCTCATCTGTCGTGAAGCGAACATCGCCTTTGTATCGGTCCATTCCTTCTTTGGTCACAATGTTGATGATACCGGACTGAGCGTTGCCGTATTCAGCCTGGAAACCACCGGTGATAATATCGACTTCCTCAACCGAGCCCGCCGAAAACTCAAGTGGCGTGGTATCCTCTCCACGCGATCCCACTTCCTGTTCGAATATCCAGCCCTGGCCGTTGCGGTAGGGATTGGCCACGAAGTTTCTCACCATGACTCCATCGACTACCATCGCTTCTTCGCCGATACGACCTCCACGGATACGTATCCCCCGCGACCGGCCTCCCTCGCCACCCACCTGAACCCCCGCCTTGAGAACCATCAGGTCTTCAAGTTTCGAGGCTGGTGAACTCTGCAACTGTTCAGCAGTCATCCTCTGTTTTGTGGAGGTATTGTCACGTGGAATGAGGATTTCCGATTGTCCCTCCACCACAATACCCTCAATCTGGATGACGGCAGAGCTCAAATTCGCATTGACGGTGATTGTCTGACCGGCGAGAAGCAGGACTTTGGAAACGGTAGTCTTCTGATAACCAGTATAGGCAAAAGTGATTTCGCGGCTGCCGGGAGGGACATCGAGGACGAAGTAGTAACCATCTTTATTAGTAATATTCCCCAGACGAGTCCCTTCCACGATGACCTGTACTCCCGCCAGAGGATTCCCTGTATCCTTATCTTTGACCACACCTTCAATCTTGCTCGTACTGATCTGACCCAAAAGCGCCTGGCTTAACAGCATCTGCAAGATGCACAGGGAAGCTGAAAACATGTACCTCATAAATGTTTTCTTCATGGGTGTTCTCCTTGCTCAAACAGGTTGAGTTTTGTTATTCGTGAACGATTGGATGCTTCATGGGCAGATATCCTCGATAAGGGTTTGCATACAGAATTTCAGAATTAGCAGCACCACTCGCAAAAGCGAGCTATTTTTATGCTGTCTGCATATATGTCAACGCCATAACTCAAGCTGTCCAATACCTTTATTGATCCTCAATACGGCTATTTACCAGTGTTTTTAAGCAATCGTAATATCGAAGATGGGATTGATCTCAACAACTCCTCGGAGCTCGCTCAAGAGCTATCACTAATGTTGCATTGCAGTTAGACATCCCAATGGCACATTGTGCCAGGATATTCACGCAATTCCTCGCAGATCTGTCGCGGGGGCAGTTACTTTGTAGGAATTATCGTACTTAGCAGCTCGCAGCATTATTTATATTTAAGCTGCATAAATATAATCCTAAAAAAGAAATCACCTCCACTGCGCCCAGTTACTCCAGGTGGGATGACGGTAAACCACCTTGTACATCGAGAAATAGTCCTGCAACACCATGGCAGAG
>JBDKRY010000039.1:0-2895 GCA_039683155.1 Proteiniphilum sp. | reverse complement strand
GTCGCTCATTTGAACAAAGTGACCGTATTAGTGATGAATGATTGGATCCCATTGGGCAATCCGGAAACCAACAAATTCGATTTCGGACGGATTCAGACGTTTCCCACCTACAACCTCGTCGAAGGTTTGCGCCTCCGGGCTGGTGTGGCATCCAACTCCCGTTTCAGTCCCCATCTCTTCCTGAAAGGATACGTGGCCTACGGTTTCGGTGACCAGCAGTTCAAGTACCGCGGAGAGGTTACCTACTCCTTCGCCAGGAAAGCTTATCATGCGGATGAGTTTCCGAAAAACAATCTGAGTTTGGTTTACGAAAAGGATCTATACTCACCCGGTGAGATCCACCCCCGTTCACTGAACGACCTGCTGCTCATTACCTATCGCAGATCAGAGAATGAGGCCACCTACCGGAACTTTGCCGAGATCAACTACGAAAGAGAATATAAAAACGGACTGGAACACATGGTCTGGATAAGAAGAGCCAGGTTAGTACCGCAGGATGGATTGCGTTTCGAAAATCAAATCGACGACATGATCTTTGTCGATGATGCCCTCCATACAGCCGAAGGCGGTCTGCTATTGCGTTATTCCCTGAGAGAAGCCTATTTGCAGCAAAAACGCGTGAGAAAACCGCTTGAGATGACCAGTCCTGTCTTCTTTTTTTCCCACACGTTCGGAACGTATGACTACTTTGGGGATGTGAAACCCTGGCACCGGTCGGAACTCTCCGTGCAGAAACGCTTTCTGCTGGGATCTGCCGGTCGCCTTGATGCAGTGGGGGAAGTGATGAAGGTGTGGAACAAGGTACCTTTCCCATTGTTGGTTTATCCCAACCAGCGAGTGCGGCATCACATCGAGAACAACGCATTCTTCCTGAACCGTGCCCTGGAGTTTATGGCTGATGAGCAGTACACCCTCCGGACTACTTTTGTGGGAGATGACTTGCTGCTGGCGAAAATTCCACTGCTGAACCGTCTGCAGATGAGAGAACTTATCTCCCTGCGGGCATCCTACGGCCGGTTGAGTGACAGGAACGATCCCGGGCAATCACCGTCCCTGTACACCTTTCCTGCAGCTTCATACAAATATGGTTCCGCACCCTATGTGGAAGGGGCTGTCGGAATCACCAACTTACTGGGATTTCTGCGTGTGGAATATGTACATCGCTTTTCCTACCGGGATCTTCCCGATGCCCTACTGGGAGGAATCAGGGTGGATGTGACGTTATAGCAATCATTATTCGTTATAAAAGATGGTGCAAATGACCGATCTGGTAAGTCGTATAAAAGGATATGCAAAAGATATCTGGATCAGCGTCTTCTGGAAGAATCCTTATCATCTGTGGGCTTTGAAGGTGACCGTATCTATTGCCTTTCTGCTGATTCCGGCCGAGCTTTTCTTTCATGACCCTTTTATCGGTACAACCCTGGCGCTGGGGGTGGTCGCCATGGCTTTGGGCGAAACCGACGTACATCCGCGGGGACGGATGAAATCGGCAGGGTTATCCCTCATCCTCTTTTTTACTATTAGCAGCTTGGTTGAACTGTTATCTCCCTTTCCTCCCTATTTTGCCTTGTTGATTTTCATGGTGGCGTTTTCTCTGACGATAGCAGGGGGACTGAACGCAAGGATGCAGGGAGTTACTTTCGGAACCCTGCTCATTTTCGTCTATACGATGCTGGGGGCCGGCAATGCCGGGGAATGGTTTTACCAGCCCGTGCTTTTCACGATGGGTGCGTTTGCTTACGCGGTAGTCTCTATCCTGTTATTGTATTACAGGCCATACAGGCTTCTCAAAGAACAGCTGGCACGAGGTTTTCATTACCTGGCAGAGTACATCGAGGTGAAAGCCAGCCTCTTTCCGAGTAATCCGCAGGTGCAGACAAAAATCAGAAACCAGCTGGCGCAAAAAAACATTGAACTGGCCCAGCAGATTGAGATATGCAAGAGCAATCTTTACAGTTACTCCGCCGAGAGCAGAGCAGATACACGTCCTGTGGTGAATATGTACTATAAAAAATGGTTCCTGTTGCAGGAGATGCAGGAAAGGGCCATCTCCAGTCACGAACAGTATGATCTGTTAACGCGGGAGGTCGATAACATCGAACTGATGGAGGGCATTGGCCAGCTGATGCGGGAGATCGGAAAGGCCATGCATCTTTTTGGCGACTCGCTATTGACGGATCAGCCCTACAAACATCCTCTGTCACTGAAATGGACGATGTCAGCCATACAGAAAATGCTGGAAGAGGAGCGGGGAGAACCCTACTACCTCACACTCTCTCTATTGATGAGAAACCTGACAGGACTCGAAATGAACCTGCGGGAAGAAGAGACGCTTAGTGCACAGATAGACGTCACTGTGTTCAATACCCGCAAACCGGAGAGTACCCGACTATCGTCCCTGCTGACTCCGGAGCATCCCCGTTTCAAGTTTGCTGTACGACTTACACTGAGCTGGCTGCTGGGCTATGGTATCATGCAGTTGTTTCACTTTGAGAAAGGAGCCTGGATACTACTGACTTCGCTCATTATCTTTCAGCAGACCTATAGCGCCACCCGGATACGGCTTTTCCACCGTGTTTTGGGGACGCTTATCGGGGTAGTCCTGGGTGTGACTTTGGCTCATCTGCTGCCGACGCTCTCCGGCCAGATATTATTGCTTATGGTATCTATCTATCTTTTTTTCTATTGGCTGAAAAAGAATTACGTGGTGGCAGCCATATTTATCACCATCTATGTGCTGGCTTCATTAAATCTACTTTCCGATCAAGGCATCGCCGTGATGTTTCCCCGTATCGTCGACACGCTTATCGGAGGCGTGATCACTTACCTGGTTGTACGTTTTGTGTGGCCAGACTGGCAGTACAAACAACTTCCGGGATTGCTGCTGAACGC
>JBDKRY010000038.1:0-5504 GCA_039683155.1 Proteiniphilum sp. | reverse complement strand
TTACTTTTGGGAAACGGATGATTTTATCATTCAGTGCATAGCCTTTCCTGATACAATCAACGACCATCCCTTTCTGAGATTCATCCTGCGCCGGTATGGTTGTCACTGCCTCAAACCGATCCGCATCAAAAGGAAGGCCTATGGCCTCTATCTCTTTAATTCCGTGTTGTTGCAAAAAATGGGTGAATTTCCCGTAAATAAGATCCATACCCTCCAGCATGGCATCTTTGTCTTCCGCTTCGTGAAGAATGACAAGTGCCCGTTCGAAATCATCCACCAGAGAGATGATGTCAAGCAGCACACGTTCTCCGCCATGCTTAATGAGATCGGCTTTCTCTTTCAGCGAACGCTTGCGAAAGTTATCGAATTCTGCATGCAGACGAAGGTAGCTGTTATTCAGCTCATCATATTTCTGCTGAAGCTCGTCGAGCTGCTTTGGAAGCTCATCGGCTGCATCTGTCAATTTGTCCTCATTCTCTTCGCCAACACATTCGTCATCTTCATGCGTCACTTCCTTCTTTAACTCCTCATCCCTCTCCTTGGGGTCTGTATGCTGATTTTCGTTTTGTATCATATTTTTTAAGTTTACCAACAATGGACACTGCAAATAGTTTGCCAAAAAAACCCGCTTTACAAAAACCGACCTGTCACAGGAATATTTCGCACCATTCATCAAATATTTCCACCTGGTGCCATCCATGATTACTGAGGCTTTGTCTGATTTTCTTTAATGGTTTCTCCTTATTCAACTGAGATTTGGAGAAAAATTTATCCGCAAAGCAGATGATCTTCTCCTCGAGGCTTACCGGGCGCATGTCTCTGTGAGGAATCGGCAATTTACGGTTGATGATGGTCTCCAAGCTCAATCCCGTACCGGTATGCCGTTCACATACCAACCCGTGTTTGGGATATCCTTCCAACGTGAGCAGCTCCCGCCCGAGATAACCGTGACAAATATACGGAAAACTACCCTCACAGGCAATGTGGGGCGCATTTGTCTGAAATATGCCAATATCGTGAAGCATACCGGCCTCCTCAATGAACCTAACATCCACTGCCAATTCGGGATGATTATGGGCTATGGAAAGTGCTTTCTCCGTCACGTGCGTTACATGAGACATGTAAATGTCATAGAGTTTTGTCCCTTCCTTATAGTATTTTCGAATGATTGTCAGTGGATCCATAAAAGTAACTTTCCTGCCTTTTACAGCGGAACTACGTATTTTTTCATTGCCTCGTCCTGCATCGATTCCGGAACAGCAAGCTTCACCTCGTCGATAATGATATTGAGCAGCCGTTCCCTGAAAAACTCTTTCCGTGTGATAAGGCTTACTTCGCGCACAGGAGTGCTGTTTTTAAACGGACGGACGTTCTTCCTCTGTGTTTCACTCAGATTCTTCAGCGCCATCTCGGGGATGACCGTCAACCCCTCATTCTTGTCGACAATATTGATCAGTGTATCTATGCTGCCGGCTTCGTAGGAAAAGATAGTCTGATTACTGTCCCTTCTTTTCTTGAGGTTACAGAGATGCAATATCTGCGTTCTAAAACAATGCACTTCATCAAGCAGCCACAGCCTGGCAGCTGTCAGGTCGCTCTCTTCGAGCGATGTCTTTGCGTACAACGCTTTCTCCCGGGGAGACACATAGGCGAAAAAACGTTCGTAATAGATGGGGTGTTCACTGATAGCCGGTTCTTTCAGCGGGGTGGCCAGGATGCCTCCATCCAGCGAATCATTCGAGAGACCTTTCAATATCTGATCGGTGGTCAGCTCTGAGATCACAATGCGGACATCGAATTTATTATCACTGTGAACCTGCATCAGACCGGGCAGGAGATAGGGCGCAATGGTGGGGATGATTCCCAGGCGAAAGACACCCTTCACAATACCCTTTTCCTCCTGGATGATCTCTTTGATCTGATTCACCTGAGCCACAGCCACACGTGCCTGATCAATGATGTGCCTCCCTATTTCGGTGGGATGAACCGGCAGCTGGGAACGGTCGAAAATCTTTACCCCCAGCTCATCCTCCAGCTTCTGGATCATCATGCTCAGCGTGGGTTGCGTAACAAAAGAGGCTTCGGCCGCCTTTGAGAAATGGCGGTAATTATCTACCGCGATAATGTATTCTAATTGCTGGATATTCATGGCATTACTTGTAACTGGAAAAATATTTCATAAACTGTACCCGCTCGTAGAGCGAAGGGCTTTCGATGTTCGCATAATTCAGCTTACCCCTGAATTCTTCAATCCGGCTGTAATTGTTTTGTTGCATCCATTCCTCCATTAAGGTCAGCATATCTCCTATCACCGTGGTTCCTTCCTCATAAATCACGCTGCAGAGTTGAATCCCTCCTGCTCCGGCAAGGATTCCCTTGATGGCATCTTCCCAGGTATGCACCCCGTAAGAACAGGCCACATCGAAGTCGGGCACGCGTCCCGTCACAATGGCAGTCCACCGCAGGGTATCACTGAAATCGGAAGGATGACTGAATACAGGTCCCGAAGTGATTTCCATATTTTTAATGTCGATATCGAGCTGATAAAAACGATTGAATAGCACAACCCCGTCTGCCCCCAGCGCCTTGAGCTTTCCAACCAGCCCGGGCAAGTTGCTGATGCTCTTGGCCATTTTGATAACCAAAGGAATACGAAGGATTTTCTTCAACTCCCTCACGACCTGCAAGTAGGTATCTTCCAGGTAAGAATCAATGAATTCGCCGGCATTCAGTACAAAGAGATTTAATTCCAGCGCATCGGCACCGGCATCCTGAATGGTTTTGGCAAAATCGATCCATCGGGCCGACTTGTAGCAATTGATACTGGCGATGATGGGTACTTTACAGGCATCCTTGGCCGAACGGATCAGATCGAGGTATTTCTCCACATGATTCATCGCTACGTAGGTATTGATGTAATCGGCTGCTTCGGGATAATCGGACAGCTGAGAGAGTTTTTCGGAATGATTTTCGATCTGCTCTTCGAAGAGTGATTTCAGCACAATGGCTCCAATACCGGCATCCTCCAGTTCCCTGATCTTTTTGATTGAGTTGGTCAGTCCGCTGCTTCCGGCAATCAGCGGGTTCTTCAGCTTTAAACCTGCAAAGGTTGTTTCTAAATTAATCATGTGCGAAATGAATGTTTCCCAAATTTTATTGATCAACAAAAATAAACAATTTAATCGATAAAATTGATATCTTATTCGGAAATAAAAGGGTTGAAAGGGTTGAAACCGCCGATCATTACCGCTCACCAAAGATCAGCGTTCCCAGACGTACCATGGTGCTTCCTTCTTCGATGGCTGTCCGGTAATCACCCGACATACCCATCGATATTTCCTTAAACGAGGCTACACCTGTAAAATAGCCGGCTTTAAATTCATCGAAAAGAGATTTCAAAAGCCGGAATTCATTCCTGATTTGCGCTTCGTTTTCAGTAAGAGTGGCCATCCCCATCACCCCGGCGATCTGCACATGGGTGCACTCCTTCCATTTTTCTTTCGCAAGGAATTGGCGGCACTCGTCGGGTGAGAACCCCGACTTGGTCTCCTCTTCGGCAATGTGTATCTGCAGCAGGCAGGATATTATCCGGTCGTTGTACGCACCCTGTTTTTCAATCTCAAACATCAGCCGCTCACTATCCAGGCTGTGGATCAACGATATGAAGGGTGCAATCTGTTTTACTTTGTTCCGCTGCAGGCTGCCGATAAAATGCCACTGAATATCCCGTGGCAGTTCGCGCTGTTTCTCTACCAGCTCCTGTACACGATTTTCGCCAAAGATACGTTGACCACAGCCATAGGCCTCCATGATCATCGGTGAGGGATGAAATTTGGAGACCGCCACAATCGTCACATCTTGTGGAACGGTTTGCCGCAATGCGTCGATATGGGACTGAATGCTCATTCTGCTGTTTCTGTCGTCTTTCCTCCCGCATAGGGAAATACATCCATGATGGCCGTTTCATTCACGGCAGCAAAGGTGTAATCGATCATGGTCTTCTTCATCTCTGCCTCCACAATCTCTACCGCTTCTTTCAATTCTGTAGCCTGCACCAGCATATTCACCGCCGTTTTCCTTTCGGCACCGCTTTTCTCATCGAGTGTGATAAAATAAAGCTTTGCCTTAAAATAGCGGTCGCCCGTCTCATTGAAAAAAGATTCCGTATATTTCACCCGTTTGATATCGGACACCGAAAACTCTCCCGAAATAAACGGTTTAATCTCTTCGATAATCCTTGCTTCCGCTTCGGTGAATGACAACGCATCCACCAGATAGGGCTCGGTTACTGTTTTTTGTATGCCGGTCTCCAGCATCTTATCGTATCTTATCTTACATTCAAACCAGTTATACATATATATCTAATTTATTATCAGAACATTCTAATCACACGAGCCTGATGGTGCACGTCACGAGGCCCTGGACTCATTTTCCGGCAGTAAACCTTCGGGATTCCTTATTTCCCTTGTGGGTAGCAAAGGTACAAAAAAAATTCAGGAGCATGCCGTGGTGATGACAACCGAATCGCAGGGTTTATGCTCACGCCGTGAATATCAGAAACAAAATATGTGGCGTGCCCTTGGCAAGGAATTGAAAAAAATTCTGCAACCCAATCTACCCAACCCTGAGTTCAATTTATAAGCAGAACGCCCCAAATATCGCAAAAAAAGTAATACTTTTGCAGCTTATTTGCACAAAATGATTGGAACCCTTGTAAATACAGCGGCGGTAATTGGTGGCGGAATGATCGGACTTCTGTTGAAGAAACGGATGCCGGAACGTGTGACCATCATTTATTTTCAGGCAATCGGCCTCTTCACGCTGGCAATCGGCGTGGATATGGCCGTTGAGATGGAGAAGATCCTCATTGTGGTGAGCAGCCTCGCCATTGGTTCGTTGCTGGGAGAATGGTGGGATCTGGAAAAAGGTGCCGAACAAATAAGCGATAACCTGAAGAAACGTTTTCGTATTGGCAGCGAAAAATTTTCCGAAGGGCTGGTTACTGCCTTCCTGCTGTTTTGTGTGGGCTCCATGACCATCCTCGGCACCATTCAGGAAGGAACAGGCGGTTCACCCGACCTGCTTTATACGAAATCGCTGATGGATTTCTTCTCCGCCATTCTGCTTGCCTCTGCCTTTGGGGTGGGCGTCGTTTTCTCCGCTCTGCCTCTATTTATCTTTCAGGCTGCCCTCACCCTGCTCGCCGGATATGCCGGAAGCTTCTTCACCGAAGAGATCATTCTCGGACTGACCAGCGTGGGCGGGATATTGCTGATCGGACTGGGTATAAACATTCTGGAGATCAGGAAGCTCCGTATTATGAATATGCTCCCGTCGCTGGTTGTCGTCGTACTGCTGATCTGGATTTTCGGATAATGCAGATGTTTTGAACGGTCAAAGCTGAACCATATCACTTCACGGCAACGTTGTTCCGTTTCTTTCAGGTTACAACAGCGCTCAGAGCAGAACGTTTCAATGAATGAGTCTCTTCTGATTGAATTCAA
>JBDKRY010000037.1:0-3725 GCA_039683155.1 Proteiniphilum sp. | reverse complement strand
CGATCCCCTGATAATGCGTATGATGAAGTTGTCCACGGGGCTTTTGCTTTTGCGGGTGTGTAATTGCCACTTTTTTATGATATAATTATAAATCATCACCAGCACAATAAACAGCACAATGAACAATAGTGCGATAAAAATGTACCGGAACGGGCTGCCGGGAGAAGTAATATAATTGAAATTCATGAAGGGTTATTGTTTAATCAGGTTTGACAGAAAAGGAATTACGGACGATTGCAACGGGATGCGGTACTTTGCGGCAGGTGAGAAACTTCCCACCTTTATGCTGATCCCTTCAGGGGGCAGTACCCTGAACATATCTTCGTCGGTGGTATCGTCTCCGATGGCCAGCACAAAGTCGTAATCCTGTTGTTCCAGCCGGCGCAGCACCTCACTGCCTTTGTTGTAATCGGGCGGCTTGATCTCCACAATCTTGTTGCCGTGTACGATCTGCAAGTTCAGCCGTGTACAGGGGCCTATCAGTGCATTGACCAGTTGTCGTGTTCTCAGCTCGGCCAGCCTCACATCTACCTTGCGGTAGTGCCACACCAGCGATGTGTCTTTCTGCTCCAGATGTGAACCCGGTGTCTTTTCTATCGTGTGCTGTATGATGTTGATAATCTCCTCGTCCCACTCCAATTTACTGGGAAGGTTTTGGTACCACTTGTTGTTATCTTTGTAAAAGATGCCATGCTCAGCAGCAAAGTCGAGGGGCAATCCTGCAAACCATTTGTCCAAGGTGTGTTGATCCCGACCGCTGTTGATCACCACCTTGTTCTTTTTGTCGGCCGTCATTTTTTGTAGCAGCGCCAAAAGCTCTGTTGTGGGAATTGCGTCTTCCGGATTCCTGGTGAAAGGAACCAGTGTGCCGTCATAATCGAGCAGCAGCAAACGTGCGGTCGCTTCGTCATATGCGTTCTTTATGTGGGAAAATTGTTTTTCCCCGACAATCTTCTGCATAATTTCCCGGTTTTGGACCTTGACAGACTGTAGCTCGGTGACAAAATCGTTGGCCCATCTTTTTACGTTTCTGGTGGAAATATATTTCTGCATTTTCTGTATCCGCTCCTTTTTCTCTCTTTCCGGCATGTGTAATGCCTGAACAATGGCATGTTCAATTTCATTCCTATCGTTGGGATTGATGATGATTGCATCCTGTAATTCAATGGCTGCGCCTGCCATCTCGCTGAGAATGAGCACTCCCGTTTTATCTCTTTTGGCTGCCAGGTATTCTTTTGCCACCAGGTTCATCCCATCGCGCAGGGGAGTTACCAGGGCAATTTCAGCGATGTCATACATCGCGATCAGCTCCTCAAAAGCGAAACTGCGGTAAAAATAATGAACCGGATTCCAGCCCGGCCTGGCATATTTCCCGTTTATTTCGCCGATAGCCCGGTCGATTTTATTTTTCAGATCAGCGTAGATATCCACCGTGTCACGGGAGGGAACCACAATCATGGCCAGCGATACTTTTTCGTGGTACTCCGGATGGTTTTGCAGGAACTGGGCAAAGCCAATCAGACGGTGCAGGATACCCTTGCTGTAATCCAGCCGGTCGACAGCAAGAATGATGGTTTTGTCGCCGAGTTTTTCTCTCAGTACGTCTGCATTCTCTTTCACTGCCGGTAACGCGGGAGCATCGTGATAGAGGTCGTAATTGATGCCCATGGGGAAAGCATCCACGTGTACAATCCTGTTTTCCAGGCAGATCTCATCGAGAGAACAGCTCAGATCAAGCATGCGAAAGATTGCACTGATGAAGTGGCGCATGTAGTCGTGTGTGTGAAAGCCGATGAGATCTGCACCCAACAGACCCTCCAGTACCTCTTCCCTTTCAGGAAGTACCCTGAAAAGCTCGTATGAAGGAAAAGGAATATGGTGAAAATAGCCGATGTTTGCATCCGGCTGCTTATCGCGGATCATTTTGGGTAACAGCATCAGTTGATAGTCCTGTATCCAGATGATATCGTCATTCCCGATAAATGGCAATGTCTCGCTGCAAAAAAGGGCGTTCACCTGCCGGTAGGCTTCCCAGTAATCAGCCCTGTATTCGATATAGGAGGAAAAGTAGTGACATAAAGGCCATATCGTACTGTTACTGTATCCTTCGTAATAATTTTCAATCTGCTCAGCCGATAAAAAAACGGGGTGAAAATTCAATTCATGCAATTGAGCGGTAATCTCTTTTTTTCCCTGCTCGTCTTCGGTAAATATTCCCGGCCAGCCGATCCAGTATTTTTCGGCTTCCATCTCCAGAGACCCAAGCCCTGTTGCCAGCCCCCCTTCACTTCTTTCAAATGAGAACTGATCTTCTTTTCTTACTACCTTCACCGGAAGTCTGTTTGCAATGATAATGATCTTCATCTGTTTATTTTTTTTGAAAGGCCCGAATTCCGAATGAACTGTTTTTTCGGCCAGAATCCCTGTTTTTTCGCAGGTGTCGCATATTTTTGTTTGGTTAGACTCAGAACAAGAATAGGACGCATTACATGACAATATAACATATTTTGCGCTGAAAAGATTTATTCTTAATGTTATTTTGTACTTACCCTTATTTTGAAATGCAGAACATGAACAAAAAGATCAGCAATTCCGAAAATAAAAACATCGTACTTTGACCGTTGATTGACAAGGGGTATGAAAATATGGGAAAAAATATTCTTCGTGCTGTTTCCATGGGAAGATTCGGCATTTTTTTTTCATAGATTCATGGTGAAATTGTACCTTTGCAAGCAAGTGTCCAAGCATTGTATCTTGTAATACCCAGTGTGTTAGCACACTACAGGTATAAAGACGCGTTGGCCGAGACCGGCCAACAGTCCAGTCTCATAAGTTACTTATGTTTGAGCAATAGTTTTTAAAAAAAGGCGGCCAAGGGTTACTCACTTCCATAGGCCGCCTTGCCTTTTGGCTCCTCTAAGATAGTATTAATCAATTTAATAGCAAAATTCCCGGCGGACTTTCTACGTTAAACAATCTTAAATGTTTTTATTTTTTTTGGGCGGTATCATTTTGGGCGGTAACTTCTATCCAGAGTAAGAACAAGACAAAAGACAAAAAGAAAAGCTGCCGTTCCAAACTGGACCAGTTCACGGGGAAAGAAATAATCCTGATGGTTTACGTGGTACTGAAACGGCATTACCCCGATTTCGTGTTGTTGCTCGGGCAAATCCCCGACCATCGCAAGCGTTCGACTTATCAGGTGGCCGAGATACTGATGGCGGGCCTGATGCTATTCGTTTTTAAGCGCGGCTCGCGCAACAACGCCGACATGGGCGTGCGGGGGTCATTCGAGAGGAATTACCGTAATCTTTTCGGCATGCGGCTTCCGGTGATGGACAGCGTGGACGTCTTTCTGCGGGGCTTGGATCCGGGTGAACTGGAGAAGCTCAAGCGCATCCTTGTGTCCAACCTGGTGCGCAAGCGGGTATTGGACAAATTTCGTTTCCGCGGCCATTTTCTGGTGGCCATTGACGGGACGGGTCTTTACAGTTACACCTATGAGCCTTTTGCCGGCTGTCCGTCGAAGACCAGCAAGAACGGGAATACCACCTGGCAGGTCTACGCCTTGGAAGCCAAACTGGTCTGCCAGGCGGGTTTCAGCATATCACTGGCTACGGAATGGCTCTGCAACTCGGAGAACATCAGTGAAAAGCAGGACTGCGAGCTCAAGGCCTTTTACCGTCTGGCGGGCAGGCTCAAGGAGCTGTATCCCCGACTGCCTC
>JBDKRY010000036.1:0-9196 GCA_039683155.1 Proteiniphilum sp. | reverse complement strand
GAACCACATATTTATATTCGTACCAATAATCGAAGATGTCTCCCAACAGATAAATCGCCGCTGCATCTTTCTTCACTGCATCGAGCCACCGGCATATTTTACGTTCCGTTTGGATGGAATCGGCATGCGATTTGGAGCCAAGGTGAGCATCGGCAAAGAAATAGATTTTTTTATCCACAGTTCTTGTATTCAGCGTACTCTCTCATGCAGATCACATCATTCCCAGTTCCAGCATGGCCTCTTCACTCATCATGTATCGATCCCAGGGAGGGTCGAAGGTGAGATTGATATCCACGCTGTTCACCTCCGGAATAGACTCCACCTTCAGCTGCACATCCATCAGAATGAAGTCAGCCGCGGGACAGCCGGGCGATGTGAAGGTCATCTCAATGGTCACATTGTTCTGATCATCAATGTCCACATCGTAAATCATTCCCAGATCGTAAATGTTCACGGGTATCTCCGGGTCGTACACCGTACGGAGCATCGTCACTATTTTATCTTGTATTGCTTGTAATTCTTCATTCATAATATGCCTTTTTTTTATTAAACCGATTATCCGGCATATTGTTTATTTTCCTCAGATGATTCCTTCATCGGCGTAACTGAAATAGCTTTCTCCGCACACAATGATATGGTCGAGCAGCGTAATATCCATCCATTGGGCGGCTTCTTTCAGCTTCTTCGTAATCTGCGTATCCTGGGGACTGGGACTGCAATTCCCGGACGGATGATTGTGCCCCAGGATAATGCCCGACGCATAGTGGTTAAGCGCCTCCCTGAGAATCAGCCGGATATCCACCACTGTCCCCGAGATGCCGCCGCGACTCACCTGTATGGTTGTCAGCACCTTATTGGAGCGGTCTGTCAACAGCGCCCAGGTTTCTTCGTGGTTCAAATCGGCAAGCAGGGGAAAGAAATGGTCATAGCCGTCACGCGATGAAGATATTTTCTTTCTGTCGATAACCTCCGCCGATTTCCGTCGTCTTCCCAGCTCCAACGCAGCAATCAATGTGATCGCTTTTGCCGGGCCGATACCTTTAAAATGGCTGACCAGATCGGAAACGCTCATCCTTCCCAGTTTGTTCAGATCATTCTCGGCTTTCGACAGGATACGCTTACCCAGCTCCACAGCACTCTCCTCATCGTTCCCGGAGCCGATAAGAATGGCCAGCAACTCGGAATCGGATAGCGCCGATACACCTTTCAGCAATAACTTTTCACGGGGACGGTCTTCTTCTGCCCACTGTTTAATGCTTAACTTGCTCATGATGGCTCATTTCCGCGGTTATTCCCTGACGCGTTCCACGTATGAGCCGTCGCGCGTATCCACCTTTATTTTTTCACCGGTATTGATGAACAACGGTACACGCACTTCTGCTCCGGTTTCCACGATAGCAGGCTTCAGCGTGTTGGTCGCCGTATCTCCCTTAATACCGGGTTCCGTGTAGGTGATCTCCAGCACCACATGCGTAGGCATTTCTGCGGTGAGGATGGTACCGCTCTCGGCATGGATCTGCACCTCCACCACATCACCCTCCTTCAGGAACTGCACTCCCTCAATTTGCTCTCCGGGAATAGGTATCTGCTCATATGTTTCGGTGTTCATGAAAATATATCCCATATCGTCGCGATACAGATATTGAAATGGACGGCGCTCAATGCGCACCTCATCCACTTTCACGCCCGAGTTAAAGGTCTTGTCGAGGATGCGTCCTGTGGTTACATTTTTCAGTTTGGTACGTACAAAGGCCGCACCTTTACCGGGTTTCACGTGAAGAAATTCGACGATAAAGTAATATTGTCCATCCAGGTCGATGCACATGCCGTTCCTGAAATCAGCGGTTGTTGCCATAAATGTTTGTTCTAATTATTCTGATAATGATTTGTATGAGAGCGCAAAAGTAGTCATTTCATCCGTAAAATGCAAACGAATCCCCTCATACCTGCTGAAAAGTGAATAAATAAATGGCCAGGAAGTTCCAGACGGTCACCAGTACAATGGCCTTAACGGATATGCAGCCAGAGGTTTGATCATGGTTTATAAAACATGCATTCCATCTAATACCAGCTTGACAATAAACAATACAAATATCACCCACATGGTCAACGAGATATGTTTCCACTTCCCGCTCAACGCTTTCAGCAGCACGTACGACAACATGCCAAACACAATACCCTGGGCAATACTGAACGCAAACGGCATCATCACGATGGTCAGAAAGGCGGGCAATGCTTCCGTCATATTGTCGAAATTAATCTTCACCACTGAGGTGATCATGAACAAACCTACCAGGATCAATGACGGTGCAGTGGCGGAAGCCGGCACCATCAGGAAAAGGGGAGCTAGAAACAGTGCGAGGGCAAACATGGTCGCGGTGGAAAGAGCCGTTAAGCCGGTACGTCCCCCCACAGCTACACCTGAGGCACTTTCCACGTATGAAGTCACCGTACTGGTACCCAGGATGGGACCAAAGGTGGTTCCGAGTGCATCGGCAAACAGCGCTTTTTTGATCTGCGGAAAGTTACCGTCATTATCGGTTAATCCAATTTTTGAGGCTACTCCCAGTAACGTACCGATCGTATCGAACAGATTCACAAACAGGAAGGTGAATACCACAATCAGCATGTCGAGCGTAAAAATGTTGTGCCACTCAAATTGCAGGAAAATGGGGGAAATGTCGGGTGGCAGGGCAACAATGCTTCCTGTAGGCATCTGTACCAGACCCAGGATGATCGCGAAGACGGTAGCTGCAACAATGCCAATCAGAAATGCACCATGTACCTTTTTAAAATATAACACAGCAGTAAGAATAAGTCCCAATGAAGCCACCCACACGTGTGGATTGGACGTGGTACCCAGTGTGAGCATTGTATTTTCGTCCTTCACAATCAGTCCGGCATTCTGCAGGCCAAGAAAGGTGATGAAAAGTCCGATTCCTACCGGAATAGCATTCTTGATGGTGTGGGGAATACTTTTCACAATCAATTCGCGTACATTGAAGAAGGTGAGGAGCAGGAATATAATACCCTCAATAAATACTGCCGTGAGCGCCATCTGCCAGGAATATCCCAGCCCCAGTACCACTGAAAAGGCGAAAAAGGAGTTTAAACCCATGCCGGGTGCCTGTGCAATGGGCAGGTTGGGAATAAATGCCATAAACAGCGTCCCCAGCACACTTGCAAGTGCGGTAGCCGTAAACAGTGCTGCTTTATCCATCCCTGCAGCACTCAATATATTGGGGTTCACCACCAGAATGTATGACATCGTAAGGAAGGTGATAATTCCTGCCACTATCTCAGTGCGAACAGTGGTCTTATGTTGTTTTAACCGGAATATTTTTTCCAACATAATCGTCCCTTATTAAGCATTAAAAATTCCATTTTGCGGCCAGGGTAGGAATGGCGTAAAATTTATCCGTCCCAATTACGAAATTGTAACTCAGCTCCACTTCTGTACCCAGAGAGAAATTAGAGGTAAAGTTATACCACAGCTGCGGCTCGCTCAGCATAATCAATTTCTTACCCGACGCAACGCCCGTGCGATCTTTATTTTCGCTCCACAGATCGAAGAATCCTCCCAGCGACAGTTTGCTGTTGGCCAGGGCGGCATTCCAGGTTACCGTCCACTGGACATCGCTGCTCACCTGCTGAAAGGCATTCAGCTTGTAGGCCAGGTAGGTGTTCATGTAGAAACTACCCCATTGAAAAGGATAACCAATGCCTGCAAGATAAGCACCGGGAATGGAAAAGCCAATACCGGTTCCCCTTACCAATCCCAAGCCGCCGTTGTATTCGATATGAGGAAGCAGCGGGAAGTCACCCAGTTTAAATTCACGGGCTATTTCGGCGTAAATCAATCCCGGATTGCTCTTGTCAAAGCTGAAATCGAAATCCACAAACAGAAACGTGCTGCCCCACTGGTCGGGTTTGAACATTTCAAAGGTAGCAGTCAGGTAATTGACGGAAGAGACTTCACTGCCATATAACGAATGACGGGGATCGAAGTGAAGCTGCAGGTTCTGTGCCCGGGCAGTTCCCATGACACAAAATACGACAAGAGTGAGAAGAATTTTACGTGACATCCGAAATGAGTTTGAAGATAAGTTAATCCAACGAAACGGCAAAAGTATTAAAATATTGGAAAACCACATAAGATACAACACCCTTTTTTCTCTTTTTCATCCAATTTACTAATTGTAACGCATAAATTTGTAATTTTGTCTCTTTAAAATAATCGACATCCGGTATGAACGAAGAAATGGCGAAAAGCCTGGTCATTTACAATACACTCACGAGGAAGAAAGAAGTGTTCGAGCCGCTCCATCCGCCCCATGTGGGAATGTATGTATGCGGCCCCACGGTGTATAGCGATATCCATCTGGGCAACTGCCGCACCTTCATCTCCTTTGATCTGATATACCGGTATCTGCTGCATCTCGGGTACAGGGTGCGCTACGTGCGGAACATCACCGATGCGGGACATCTTGAGGGCGACCGTGATGAGGGGGACGATAAATTTGCGAAAAAAGCCAGACTGGAACAGCTGGAGCCAATGGAGATTGTACAGAAATACACCCTTGGCTTTCACGAGGTAATGGCCCTTTTCAACACCCTCCCGCCGAACATCGAACCCACAGCTACCGGTCATATTCTGGAACAGATTGAGATGATCAAAAAGATTCTGGAGGCAGGTTTCGCCTATGAAGTAAATGGCTCTGTCTACTTCGATGTGGAAAAATACAGCCGGGAGCATGATTATGGAAGGCTGACCAACCGGAAACCGGAAGATCTGCTTGAAGGCACCCGCGAGCTGGACGGACAGGACGAAAAAAGGAACCGTCTCGATTTTGCACTCTGGATCAAAGCAAAGGCCGAAACACTGATGCAGTGGCCCTCCCCCTGGGGATGGGGGTTTCCCGGCTGGCATATTGAATGCTCGGCCATGAGTACAAAATATCTGGGCACCACCTTTGATATCCACGGTGGCGGTATGGATCTGCAGGCCACCCACCACACCAACGAGATTGCGCAATCGCAGGCATGCAACCACACCTCACCCGCCAAATACTGGGTACACACCAACATGCTCACCGTAAACGGGGCACGCATGTCCAAATCGGCCGGCAATGGCTTCCTGCCGAAGGAACTGTTCACAGGCAACCATCCGCTGCTGGACAGGGGTTATTCCCCCATGACCGTACGCTTCTTCATGGCGCAATCGCACTACCGGAGTACACTCGACTTCTCCAACGAGGCCCTGCAGGCAGCGGAAAAAGGATATAAAAAGCTGATGGAAAGTCTCTCTGCCCTGGAAAAGATTCCGCCTTCGCCCTCATCTTCGGTAAATATCGGTGAACTGGAACAGCGTTGCTACGCAGCAATGAATGACGACTTTAACAGTCCGGTGCTGATTGCCCACCTTTTCGATGCCGTACGCATCATCAACTCAGCAGTTGATAAAAAAGAGATCCTTACCCCGGAAGATTTGGCAGGATTGAAACGAATCATGCATACCTTTATCTTTGATATTTTAGGATTGGTTGATGAGACAAAGCATTTGGCAGGTAGCGATGTGATTGAAGGTTTGATGCGGCTGATCATCGAAATTCGCCAGTCGGCACGCGAACAGAAGGACTGGGCCACCTCCGACAGGATCCGCGATGCACTGAAAGAAGCAGGGATAGAAATAAAGGATACAAAAGAAGGCGTTGAATGGAGGATGTGAAAGAATCCGACGACGAAGAGTATTTCCTCTACCCGGCCCTGTCCAAACAGTATCGGTGGGTTTTCGTAAGATAAGATAAAGAACACATGAATGAAAAACGGGTAACATTTGCCTCAAAAATAGGTGTAGTGGCTGCGGCAGCAGGCTCTTCCGTAGGATTGGGAAACATGTGGCGCTTTCCCAGTCAGACAGCCGATGGCGGTGGCGCCATCTTCATCCTGGTCTATATCGGGTGCATTCTGTTTTTTGGAATACCACTGATGGTCAGCGAGTTCCTTGTGGGCAGATCGTCACGGGCAAATACGGCAGGTGCTTTTCATAAGCTGTCACCCGGTACATCCTGGAAATGGGTGGGCAGACTGGGTGTACTCACCGGTTTTGTCATCATAGGCTTTTACATGGTCGTCTGCGGCTGGACACTCGATTATCTCATCCAGGCCGTTACGGGCCGGCTACATACGGAGACCGATTTTACAGGCCGTTTTACTGCCTTGCAAAACAACCCGCTGAGACAGATTGCATGGATGATTGCATTTACGCTGTTGACGGCTTTCTTCATTATCTCCGGCGTGAAAAAAGGAATCGAACAATCGGCAAAGATACTGATGCCGATGCTTTTTTTGCTGCTGCTGGTTCTTGCCATACGGTCCATTACGCTGGAAGGTGCATCCGGTGGACTTGCTTTCCTCTTCAAACCCAACATGGAACATGTGAAACCGACGGTGTTTCTCGACGCAATGGGACAGGCTTTCTTCTCCCTCTCCATCGGGATGGGCTGCATGATCACCTACGGATCTTATTTCAATGACCGCACCAATCTCACAAAAACAGCAATTCAGGTTTCCGTGCTCGATACGCTGGTAGCCATTCTTGCCGGTATAATCATCTTTCCGTCGGCCTTTGCACTGACAGCCAATTCAGCCACCATTGTCGATGAACTGGTAGCAGGCGGACCGGGGCTGCTGTTCATCACCCTGCCCGGACTGTTCAATCAGATGCCCGCATCCATGGTCTGGGCGGCTATGTTCTTTTGTTTACTGGCGCTCGCTGCACTTACCTCCACCATTTCGCTGATGGAAGTAGTGACCCTTTACATCCACGAGGAGTATCTTCTCTCACGCCGGAAAAGTACCCTGCTGGTAACTGCCGGCGTCATCGTGCTGGGGATAATTTCATCTTTCTCATCCTCATTTTTCAATTTTCTCGACATTACATCCGCCAAGTTTATGCTCCCTGCCGGAGGTTTTTTCATCTGCCTTTTTGTGGGATGGCAGCTTGATAAAAAACTTGTACATGCCCAGATGACAAACGACGGTACGTTGAAATTAGGCATCCGGTTTCTGAAAGCTTATATTTTCCTGTTGCGATACATAGTTCCCCTTGCGATCCTCGCCATATTTATCTATGGATTGACGGGCTGATGCGGTGCAAAACCTGAAACCGCAGGCCCGGCGGCACAATAGGTACTGATAATCACCGGAAAGAGGCAGAAAAATAATTAAAGGAGTTTAAACAACGTAAAACCCAACATAAACTACCCTCCCTTCATTTTAAAATATTATTTTTGTATAAAAATGCCCCACAGAGATGCAATTGCAATATAAAATCTCACCTCCCGATACGATTCATACTACGGTGCAGCTTCCTGCATCCAAAAGCATGAGTAACAGGGCACTCATTCTAAACGCATTGAGTCTCAGCCATTACCCCATCCGCAACCTTTCCGATTGCGAAGATACCCGGGTAATCATTGAAGCCTTTAACTCCGACTCCAACGTGTTCGATGTAAAAGGTGCCGGCACTGCCATGCGTTTTCTTACCGCATTTCTGGCAGGCATGGAAGGGGAGTGGATCATCAAAGGATCCAAAAGAATGCATGAACGCCCCATTCACCCGCTGGTAGAAACACTCATTGCATTGGGGGCGGAAATAGACTATCTGGAGAAAGACGGCTTTCCGCCGTTGCGTATCAAAGGAAGAAAACTCAGGGGGGGGGAAATCTATCTTTCCGGCAATATCAGTTCTCAGTTTATTTCCGCATTGTTGATGATCGCCCCGTTAATGGAGCACGGATTGATCATGCATATTGAGAAAAAGGTCGTATCCAGGCCTTACATCGATCTCACCATGGCGATGATGGAGCAGTGCGGGGTGATCGCCAAATGGGACAACAACGATATCCTGGTGAAGCCTCAGACGTATCAGGCAATTGAGCTGAGTGTGGAGACAGACTGGTCCGCGGCCTCTTACTGGTACGAAATTGTATCGCTAATGCCCGGGTCGGAAGTCAAACTAACGGGACTGCAGAAAAAAAGCCTTCAGGGTGATGCAAATGTGACCAACCTGTTCAGCGACCTGGGAGTAACGACGGAATATGTGGATGATGGCATCATCATCCGCCATGCGAAGAAAAAAACAAAAAAATTCTTTCACGATTTTGTCAACGAACCCGACCTCGCGCAAACATTTGCCGCGACCTGTTGTTTTATGGGTGTTCCCTTTCTTTTCTCTGGCATCCAGAGCCTCAAGATTAAGGAAACAGACCGTGTGCAGGCGTTGATTAACGAACTGAAGAAGGTGGGCTTTGTGCTCAGAGAAAATGGCATCGGCATGCTCGAATGGGATGGTGAGCGCTGCTTCCCCGAAAAGGATCCCGCCATAGACACCTGTGACGATCACCGGATGGCAATGTCCTTCGCTCCCGGTGCCATCGTTCTTCGCTCACTAATCATCAATGATCCGCATGTAGTAACCAAATCTTATCCGCATTTCTGGGATGATTTGAAGAAAGCAGGTTTTATGATAGAAAAATGTAACTGATTATGCAACCCATCGTATTATTTTTAGCCATTATTGTCTTTTTTGTGCTGGCGCTGGCCATCACCAATTATATGCAGCGTAAAAGAGGAAATACCCAACCACGTAAGATGCCTCCTCCTTCCATCGATCTGGGTGAGGGTGGTTGTTGCGGGGCACATGAGGTGTGTGAAAAAGACAGCCTCATTGCCGCTTTCATGGAGAAACCGGAATACTTCGACGATGAGGAACTCGATAAATATGCACACCGCGACTCGGCCCAGTACGCCGCCCACGAAGTAGATGAGTTCAGAGAAGTGTTTTACTCCGTCCTTGATGATGAAAAACCCCGCTGGGTACGAAGTCTTCAAATGAGAGACATTTCTCTCCCCGATCAACTCAAAGACGAAGTGCTGCTGTTTGTACATGAAATGAGAGCGCAGAAAATGCACGCCTGAACCACCACGATGAATATCTCCGAACTTCTGCAGTATGCATTCTTTCGAAATGCGCTTTCAGGGAGCCTTTTCGCGAGTATAGCATGTGGAATCATAGGCACTTATGTAGTATCACGCAGGTTGGTATTCATCAGCGGAGGCATCACACATGCTTCTTTTGGCGGATTGGGAATAGGATTTTATTTCTCACTGCCTCCCCTCTTATCGGCCATGG
>JBDKRY010000035.1:0-11303 GCA_039683155.1 Proteiniphilum sp. | reverse complement strand
AGGTCAGTGGTCTTGCGATAGTAAACATCTAAAGCTCCGGTGATGCGGTTGTTCAGGAAACCGTAGTCCAGGCCGGCGTTATAGGTGGCTGTCTCCTCCCACTTCAGGTTCTCATCATACGCTAATGGACGAATGAGTGGGATCATCTGATCGCCAAAGAAGTAGTTGGCACCTGCCTGGCTGTAGCTGTATCGCGCCATCCAGGGATAGTCGCCGCTGCCCAGGTTCTGTTGTCCTGTGACACCGTATCCCAGACGCAGTTTCAGGTCCGACATCACACTGCCGGCATCTGCCATGAAAGGCTCGTTGATGATTTTCCATGCGAAGGCGGCAGAGGGGAAAAGACCCCACTTGTTGTCGGGGCTGAAGCGTGACGATCCGTCGTTACGCAGGGTGAGGGTAAGCAGATAACGATCGAGCAGCGAGTAGTTGAGACGGCCGAAGAAGGAGATCACAAAGCTCTCGGTGGAGTAGTCGTTCCCTTCCCGGTAGAATTGATTGCCGGTTTCGGCAGCCATGGCTGCCGAGTAGGGGTAGTTGTTCTCTGTTTCGTTGTAGAAGCGTTGCCAGGAGTAACCGCCCATCACATCAAAACGGTGTGCACCTGCTTCTTTCACATAGTTGAGGTAGAAGTCGAGCAGGGTGTTGAGTTTGTACTGGGTGTAAGTGCTGTTTTCGCCCCATCCGGACTTGTAATTCCCCCAGGTGTAGCTCATGGGTGAGTTGTCTTCCACAATCACATCTCCCTCACTGTCTGAGATGTCGTATCCCAGGTTGAGGTTGGCTCTCAGCCCTTTCAGAAAAGGCAGGTTGTAATCGATCTGCAGGTTACCAATGCTGCGCATCACTGTGGAGTTGTCATGTTTCTGCATCAGAATGGCGACCGGGTTGGCCAGTGCGATGTCGATGGGTGTGCCATCCGCTTTGAGTGTCATGTGATAGCCATTGCCGTAGGGTGATCCGGTGGTGTCGTATACCGGCATGGTGGGATCGAACTGAGTGGCCGAGTTGATGGCTCCCCGGTCGGCAAAACGGTTTTTGTTGTACATCCCGCGTGCGTTGAGTTGTACCCTCAGCTGTCCGTCGAAAAAGCTGGGTGAGAGGTTCACACTTCCGGTATATCGTTCCAGCCTGGAGGTTTCCAGGATACCGTTTTCATTGGTATACCCTAACGAAATGCGATAGGGGAGAATCTCACCGGCGCTGCCGGTGAGGCTGAGGTTGTGGTCGGTGCTGGCAGCTACCCGAAAGATTTTCTCCTGCCAGTTGGTTTCGGTGTTGCCGAGGGCAGCTGCCTGCTGGCTGTCAGCACCGAAAGAGTTGATTACATAGTTGCGGAAGGTGGATGCATCCATCACATCCACATAACCGGTGGGGGCGCTGACGGAGAAATTACCGTTGTAGGATAGTTGCGGTTTTCCCGCTTTCCCCCTCTAGGTGGTGATGGTGATCACGACATTGGAGGCACGCGAACCGTAGATGGCGGTTGCCGAAGCATCTTTCAGTACGGTGAAGGTCTCAATGTCGTTTGAGTTAATGGTGCTTAGCGGGTTGTCCATCCCACTCACACCGGTGGCGTTGTCTACCGGTACACCGTCGATCACGATCAGCGGGTCGTTACTGGCCGACATGGAGGATCCGCCGCGAATGCGGATACTGGCGGCCGAGCCGGGAGCTCCTCCCGAAGAAACAACGCTCAAGCCTGCTACCTGACCCGCCAGCAGATCGGAGGGAGATGTAGCCAGACCTCTGTTCAGCCTGGTGGCATCTACAGCCACTACCGAACCTGTAGCGTCATCTTTCCGTACGCTACCGTAACCTATCACCACCAGTTCCTCCAGTAACTCCGTGTCTTCTTCCATCACGATCCGGATATTCGTTCTATTGTTAATGGGAATCGTTTGGGACCTGTAGCCTATGTAGCTTATCTCCAGCACACCGTCAGCCGGTGCCTGCAGCAGAAAGTTACCGTCATAATCGGTAACCGTTCCCGTAGAGGTACCCTGTAACAGAATATTGACGCCGATAAGCGGTTCGCCGGCAATATCCGTTACCGTTCCACTAACATTTATCGGAGTACCGTTTTGGGCACTTGCCGACAAAATCATGAGCATTGCTGATAACACTGTCATCAGAAATGATTTCCTGTTTTTTTTGAATTTTACATACATGTTGTTAACGTTATAAGATTAACTGATGAATACTCTCTTCGTTCTCACAATGGCACAAATGGAATAAACAAATTAAATGAAAGGTTAATTTTTCATTTAATTTATTTGCTTCTCTGCATACAAAAGTAGAATATCCAACATGATATGGGTTTGAAAAAGGCGTAATTAACCTCGAATCCCCGTGCAATCGATTGCATTTTCAGGGAGTAAAAAATGTAATATCAATTAGTTATCGGAAGTGGCAAAAAATTAAAAAAAAGATATTATTTGGGAAGGAAGGTTTAAATTCGACAGGTGTGACTTCTTATTCCTTGCTTTTTGCTTCAGTATGGGCAGAGTCCGGTTTCCCGGGATCTTTCAAATCGGGATCAGCGTTTTTTCTGGTTGTTTTGATCTTTGGAATGGTTATTGTCCTTTTTTTTGTTTTTGTAGCAACGATTTTTCTGAGCTTCATCAGAAAACGCTTGCTGGGATTACTTTTCAAATAAGTCTCAATGTGGCGTGCCCGTTTTTCTTCGAGAATCTGGTCGATCTCTATCAGGATGCCCGATTCTTCCACCTGTCCAAATTCATCGTTAATGGCTGTGCCGAAGAAGCGCATCGTTGGCGACAGACTCATGTAGGCATTGATGAGCGGCGGAATGTTATATCCCAGTGAACGTACCTCTCTGTTGAGGATTTTATAATCTTCCTTGAAGTTTCTGCCATGGAGCAGCTGTTTCATTGTTTCCTCGTTGGTTCCGGTTACAAGTGGTTCAATTGGTGTCACCATGTGTTGGCAGTCGGGGAAATGTTTGTGGAGGAAGTAAAGGATCATGTTGCGGGCTTCCTTGTTGTACGTACCGTACATGGTCACCTTGCCGAAGAAATATTTGATATCGGGGTCAATGACAGTGAGTGCCCCCAATCCGTCCCACAGGTTATCGAGTGCAAAAATCCCTTTTCTTCCCAATAGTGTTGACTGATATTCCAGGGAGACAAATGATCTTCCCAACTCCACCGTATAGGGCAGATATTCATCGATGAACTCCTGCGAAAAATTCAGCAGGTGGGCCGTAGCCAGTATTGGTTTGCTGTTCTCATCAAATTCCACGTCTGAGCCGAAAATAAAGCGATAGCCGCCCAATATCTCCTCATTTTCGGGGTCCCATACAATTAGCTGACGATACGGGATCTCCATGGTGTCATATTTGTCAATATCGGCCTCGAGGCCTGTGCCGCCACCGTAGTGACGGAACGCGATCTCCCGCAGTCGACCCACCTCCCGCATCAGGTTGGGGGAGTCGTGTGCGGTGAATATATATATCTCGTTATTGGCCTTGTTGGTGCCCCTTACCCTTTTCTGTACGGTCAGTTCGCTTTTTATCAGGCTCCTGGATATCGGTTCTATGATCTTTTCCATACATTGTTTTGTTAAAGATAATCATCACTTCAGGGTATAGACCACCTCTTTTACATATTGTGCCCATGCCGAGGGCGTTTTCGATTTGTCGAACTTTTGCCAGGGTATGGGTTTCCCAAATGTAATGGTAAATGTCTGACGCGTATTTTTATACATCTCATCCGGCAGATAGATCAGTTCAATATTGAATTTGAAGCCGGAAGCTTTGCGGATATTGGCGAAACGATAAAAGAAATTGGAGTTTTTGCCATCAAAATGAACGGGAACGACATCTCTTTGGTACTCCACCGTCTTGATGATGAAGTTCTTCATCCACTCCAGATCCCTGATCTCCCCTTTTATCTTTCGGGAGCATAAACCGGCAGGGAATGTAATAACCTGATCATCGGATGCATAGGCTTCATTGATGGCCTTCGCAGAATCCCTGGCCTGTGCGCCGTACTTATTGATGGGGACAAAAATGGGTTTCAGCGGATCAATATAGTACAATACATCGTTTACGAGATATTTGATCCTGCCCTGGTACTTTTCACCCAGAAATGCGGAGAGACAAATGCCATCCAACCCTCCCAACGGATGGTTGGAGGCAAAAGTAAATCTGCCCGATTCCGGAATATTGTCTTCTCCTCTGGCCTGTAACTTCAGGTTGAATTCTTTCTCTACCAGAGCACGCATAAAATCAACACCTTCTACATCCCGATTCCGGGAAAGGATACCGTTAATATCGTCCTGATGAAGGGTGCGCTTGAGATAGTTGATCAAAAACCTCGGGATCTTGGGGTAATATTTTGGGGCCTTAGCTTTTAAAATACCGTCTACATCAATCCTGAATCCATTCTCTTGGCTCATTGCCTCTTCCTCTGCTGCTAAATTCGTCTCAAATGTACAAAGAATTAAGGAAATGGATGAGATAGTTACGGGAAAATTTATTCAATTTCACCCATGCCACAAAAATTGACCTGTTACCAGATATTTGGTATATATCATAAAATCAATAATTTGAATAGAATATCGGGATTGTTGATAACTTTTTTGTAAATTAATGTGTGGAAATGTGGGGAAAAGTGGTTTATTTTGTACTTTTACAGCGTTGAATGTTTTTCATTGAGCTAAATGTGCAGAAGCCAGGCTTGCCTGGATTATGCCATAGCGTGAAAACATCTGATGAAATTGAACTATTTCGATAAGTGAGCGCAGCGTAAATTTATTTGCTCTGCCAGGCGCAGAATTGAAAATCGAGGAGCGAAGGCGACTCAAATAGTGCAGTGAAATTAACCGATTAAAAGGTTGCGTATTAGGTAGAAATGTTGCAGTTCCTGGGAAATATGGAAGCCAGAGCCGATGCAAAGGGAAGAATTTTTGTACCGGCCATTTTTCGAAAACGCTTACAGAGCGCGGGCGAGGAGTTTTTGGTGCTTCGGAAAGATATTTTTCAGGATTGTCTGGTATTATACCCCGGGATTGTCTGGGAAAAGGAAATTGAAACACTTCGAGGCCGGTTGAGCAAGTGGGACCGGCAGCAGCAACAAATTTTTCGCCAGTTTGTATTGGATGCGGAAAGGCTCGAAATGGACGCGAGCGGACGGATCCTTATTCCAAAGCGATACCTGCAGATGGTTTCCATTGATTCAGAGGTTCGTTTTCTGGGAGTGGATGAAACCATTGAGATTTGGGCCAAAGAAAGATTGGAGCAACCGCTGGTTGATCCCGAGGAGTTTTCCTCGGCATTGCAGCAGTTGATGGCACGCTTCCCGTAATATTTTCTCTATGACATTAAACGGCAGACAGATGGCATATCATACTCCGGCATTGCTCAATGAAAGCATTGACGGATTAGATATCTGCCCCTCCGGAGTGTATGTGGATGTCACCTTCGGCGGCGGCGGTCATTCCCGTGAAATTTTACACAGGCTCAACGATAGCGGCCTGCTGATTGCTTTTGATCAGGATGAAGATGCGGCGGCAAATGCGATAGATGATCCGCGGTTTACCTTTGTGCGAAGTAATTTCCGGTTTTTGAAGCATTTCCTTCGTTACTACGCCATAGAAAAGGTCGATGGTATTTTGGCAGATCTGGGTGTGTCGTCGCACCACTTTGATAATTCAGAACGCGGATTTTCATTCCGTTTTGAGGGTGAACTGGATATGCGCATGAATCGCAGTGCGCAAAAAAAAGCAGCCGACATCCTCAATGAATACTCCGAAGAGAGACTGGCGGATATCTTTTTCAGATATGGTGAGTTAAAAAACGCACGCAGGATTGCCTCATCGGTGGTCGCTTACCGGCTTACACATAAAATAGCGGAGACCAATGACCTGCTCGCCATACTGGAACCCTTTGCTTTTAAAGACCGGGAAAAAAAGGTACTGGCACAAGCTTTTCAGGCACTTCGTATTGAGGTGAACGCCGAGATGGAAGCGTTGAAGGAGATGCTTTAACAAGCATTACAGGTTTTAAAACCGGGAGGGCGCTTGAGCGTGATATCCTATCATTCGCTGGAGGACCGGTTGGTAAAGAATTTTTTCAGGACGGGTAACTTTGAAGGAGATCTGGTGAAAGATTTTTACGGCAATGTAGAGACACCCTTCCTGCTGATCAACCGGAAAGTGATTGTACCTGCTGAGGAGGAGCAACGATTAAACCCGCGGTCCCGTAGCGCCAGGCTGCGCATTGCGGAAAAGAAAAAAATGAGATGATGTAATGATGAGATGATGTAATGATGAGATAATGTGATGATGTGATGATGTGATGATTCGGTGATGTGAAAAATGAATCAATAAATCAGCAAATCAGTAAAAAATGAAATTTAAGTTCGATAACATACGCAAATCGTTTGTCCATGTTTTTGGAGGAAGTGTTCTCACGGAGCACTTCTTCCTCAAAAACATGCGGTTTATCATTGTGATCGTACTGATCATGTTATTATTTATCGGTCACCGCTACACTGTACTGCAGCAGATGTCGGAAATTGAACGCCTTGAGCAGGAGCTGAAAGATGCAAAATATGAGTCGCTTACCATCTCTTCGAAACTTACCGAAGCAGGCAGGCAGGGTGAGATTGAGAAACGGGTGGAAGAAGCCGGTCTGGAACTGAAGGTTACCCATGAACCTGTGTATCATATTCATAAATAGTCTTATTGAAGCAACAAGAAAATGCAGGCGCAAAACAGGAAAGACAAGAAGGGTGTGTTGGGAAGATACGGTCTGATAGTGACCGTGTTGATGCTGTTCGCCGTGATGATCATTTTTTCGGCCGCTAAGATTGTATTTACCTCCGAAGGGAAGAAATGGCGGGAGGTAGGAGAAAAAGAGACAGTGATCAAAGACCGTGTGATATTGCCCAAACGGGGCAATATCTATACCTACGACGGCAAACTGCTGGCAACCACGGAGCCGCTCTACAGCATTTATATGGACTTCTGGGCAGACGGGATGGAGAAAGATACACTTGCCAGGTATGTGGGTGACCTTTCTGTAGCGCTGGCCAAAAAGTTCCCCGACAGAACGGCTGCACAATATAAGAGCCTGATCATGAACGGGTGGAAGATGCGGGAAAAAGAGGAGCGGCAGATGCGGGAAAATGAAGCAAAAGGATCGGACAAAAAAGTGCCCCTTCGCTCCCGTTACGTGAAGATTCTCCGGAAAGATATCTCGTATGTCGACCTCAAGGAGATACGCACCTATCCTTTCTGGAACCAGCGTTCCAACCGTAGCGGTCTGATTGCCGAAGAGCGGAATGCCCGCAAAAAACCTTTCGGCAACCTGGCAACCCGCACTGTGGGAAGCGTCTATAAGGATCTCGAAAAAGGAGGCGCGAGCGGACTGGAGTTGAAATATGATTCACTGCTGAGCGGCGTACCTGGTGTAAAGTTCCGTCAGAAGATACAGGGCAAGTGGATGGATGTGGTGGAGAAACCGGCCGAAGATGGGTGGGATATTGTCACCACCATCGATACCGATATTCAGGACATCGCAGAGCGCTCCCTGCGGGATAAGTTAATAGAGACAGAAGCCGAATCGGGTACCGCCATCATCATGGAGGTGCAAAGCGGTGAAATAAAGGGGATTGTGAACCTCGACCGCATGAACAACGGTGACTATGCCGAAGGAAATCCCAATGCCTTCTCCTATATGAACGAGCCGGGATCCACTTTCAAGACGGTGACGGCAATGGTGGCACTCGATGATGGCGTGGTGACGCCCACCGACTCATTTTATGTGGGTAACGGCCTTTTTCAATACAACAAGCGATGGGTGAGAGATCATTATTGGCGTCGTGGCCAGGACAGGGGCTATCTCACGGTAGCAGAGGGTATTGCCATCTCTTCCAATATTGTGATGAGCAAAATTGTACTGAAAGGATATGAAAACAACCCTGCCAAATATGTCGAAGGCATCGACCGGATTGGATTGCGGAAGCAGCTGAAGTGGGATGTACCTCTCAATGGGATAGAAGGGACATCCTCCATCCGTTTTCCCGATGATAAAAACAACTACTGGTCCAGGACAACCCTTCCCTGGATGTCTTTCGGTTATGAAACGAAGATCCCGCCTATCTATATGTTGATGTTTTACAACGGCATCGCCAACGGCGGAAACATGATAAAGCCATTTATTGCCAAACGGTTTGTGAAAGACGGGAAGGTGATCAAAGAGATGGAAGCGGAAGTGGTGAATCCGAAGATGTGCAAGGAGACTACTTTACAGCAGATACAGGAAATGTTGGTGGATGTGATCGAAGAGGGAACTGCCAGGGTGGTAGGGTCTGATTATTTTCCCATTGCAGGAAAAACAGGTACCGCACAGATCGCTTCCGGCGGTGGTTATGGAGGGTATTACGTCTCTTTCTGCGGATATTTTCCTGCCGATAAGCCGATGTACACCATTTTCGTGGGACTGAGAAAACCGAAAGGAGTGCCTTCCGGCGGAGGCATGGCCGGCATGGTATTCAAAAATATTGCCGAACAGACCTATGTGAGAAAAGTGCAACTCACCGTGGAAGATTGCGCAATAGATTCTACACTGCAAAAAGAACCGACACTGAAGAACGGTAATTGGGCGCAGAGCCAAGCGGTACTGGCTTCTTTGAATTTTCCATCGGGTCAGCTTGAGGAGGCCGCCCAATGGGCGAAAGTGACACAGGACAGCATCGCTTTTCACCCGCAGGCGTTGACATTGCATCACGCACTCATTCCCGATGTACGCGGTATGGGTGCCCGTGATGCGGTTTACCTGCTGGAGAAATCGGGTCTCAGGGTAAACCTGAACGGCGCCGGCAGGGTGGTGTCACAATCATTCAATCCGGGTCAGAAACTGGTAAAAGGAACAACGATTAGCATCACATTACAATAAGGAATATGAAACTGAGCAGGTTAATTGAAAAATGTAAGGTCATTGCCATTCGCGGTAACGAAGAGGCGGAGGTGACTGCTGTCACTTCCGATTCGCGAACCGTGCAACAGGGAGCTCTGTTCATCGCGGTAGAAGGTATTTGCACCGACGGTCATGCTTACATCGGGAAAGCAATAGAACAAGAGGCGACGGTGGTGGTGTACGATAAACCGATGATCGAAGAGTATTTCTCCCGGGTGACCTATGTGCAGGTGGAAGACAGCGCTGTGGCACTTGCTCTTATCGCTTCGGAATGGTATGGAAATCCTTCGGAACAGCTTTCGCTGGTGGGGGTGACCGGCACCAACGGGAAAACGACCATTGCCAGTCTGCTCTATAAGATGTTCCGGTACCTGGGATATCCCGCCGGACTACTGTCCACCGTGGCCAACTATGTGAACGATGAACGGTATGCTACCACCCATACCACGCCCGACCCTATCACGTTGAACAGTTATCTCCGAAAGATGGTGGATGCCGGATGCGCCTATGCCTTCATGGAGGTAAGCTCTCATGCTATTCACCAGCAACGGGTGCATGGTCTTCGCTTTGCAGGCGGGATCTTTACCAATCTTACCCAGGATCATCTCGACTATCACAAGAATATGCTGGAGTACCGGAACGTGAAGAAATCGTTTTTCGACCATCTTCCCCCCGATGCCTTTGCCCTCACCAATGCCGATGACAAGAACGGTTTGGTGATGCTGCAGAACAGTAAGGCAAAAAAACTGGCTTACTCAGTAAAGGGGATGGCTGATTTTAAAGCCCGTATTTTAGAAAAACATTTCGACGGGACCGATATTGAAATCAATGGAAAAGAACTCACCGTACAGTTTGTGGGCGTATTCAACGTGTATAACCTGCTGGCTGTATACGGTACGGGCATCCTGCTCGGGCTTGAAGAAGAGGAAGTGCTTCGTGTACTCTCTCTGCTGACCCCTGTGGCCGGCCGTTTTCAAACCATCCGCTCACCCCGGTCCTATACGGCGATTGTGGACTATGCCCATACCCCCGATGCACTTACCAATGTGTTGAACGCTATCCACGAAGTACTTAACAACAAGGGACACATCATCACAGTTGTGGGTTGTGGTGGTAACCGCGACAGGACGAAACGGCCTCTTATGGCGCGTGAAGCGGTTGTTCTCAGCGATAAGGTGGTGCTCACCTCCGATAATCCGCGCTTTGAAGAGCCGGAGGCTATCCTTCAGGATATGATAGACGGCCTTACGGAAGAACAAAAAAAATCGGTACTCACCATCGTGGATCGCCGTGAAGCAATCAGAACAGCCTGTGCCCTGGCCCAACCGGGAGATGTGGTTCTCATTGCCGGAAAAGGGCACGAAGATTATCAGGAAATAAAAGGGGTGAGAATTCACTTCGATGACAGGGAAGAGGTGGAAAAGATATTTCTCAAAGAGTAAAGAATATATTTGATTGGTTGAGGTACTGATGTGCTGATTAGCAAATTAATTAATCAACCAATCTTCAAATCATTAAATTATCAAATCTAAGGATGTTATATTATCTTTTTGAATATTTAGACAGTCTCGATTTTCCCGGAGCGGGTATGTTCCAATATGTGATGTTTCGCTCTGCCATGGCCTTCATTTTCTCTCTGCTGATAGGGATCTTTGCTGGCAGGAAAATTATTAATAAGCTTCAAAAGAAACAGATAGGCGAAACGATCCGCAATCTTGACCTGGAAGGGCAATACAGCAAGCGCGGTACTCCCACCATGGGAGGGGTCATCATTATTCTCTCCATATTGGTGTCTGCCTTACTTTTTGGGAAGCTGGAGAACAGTTATATGATCCTGATGCTGGTCAGTACCGTCTGGCTGGGTTTGCTCGGTTTTGCGGATGATTACATCAAGGTGTTCAAAAAGGATAAGGAAGGACTGAAAGGAAAATTCAAAATTGTGGCTCAGGTAGGATTGGGATTGATTGTTGGGCTGGCCGTCTACTTTAGTCCCGATATTGTGGTGCGGGAAAATATGGAGCTGCGGGTGAACAATGTGATTGAGGATGTGATTTACCAGAAAGAGGATGTGAAGACCACCAGCACTACCATACCGTTTGTGAAGAATAATAACTTCGATTACAAATGGCTCGTGAGCTGGATGGGCGACTATGCCGACGACGCCGTATGGATTGTCTTCGTTCTGGTGGTGATTCTGATCGTGACAGCGGTGTCGAACAGTGCGAACCTGACGGATGGCCTGGATGGGCTGACCTCCGGCCTGTCAGCTACCATTGGGGTAGCGCTGGGTATTCTGGCCTATGTGTCGGGACGTGTCGACTTTGCTTCCTATCTGAATATTATGCACATCCCGGGA
>JBDKRY010000034.1:0-3081 GCA_039683155.1 Proteiniphilum sp. | reverse complement strand
GTGCCGGGGAGACGGCCATTCAGCGTGTGAGCCAGCTTACCCTGTTCGCTCATTTTGTGGTACGACTGGGAATATATCTTACCTCCCATCTGTCCATCGAAGAGCATACTGAGTGTGAATCCTTTGTAGGAAAATTCATTGAAGAAACCGGCCTTCCAATCGGGACTGGCATTCCCTACGAACTCAATTTCAGCCGCCTTTTCGGGTAATCCGTTCGGACCGATCACCACATCTCCGTTTTCATTGCGCACCAGCTTGTATCCCCAGAGATCGGTCACCGAACCGCCAACAGTACCAATCAGTGACACGACCGACCCTACGGTGGCAATCACCTGATTTTCATCGGATCCTTCCGTCAGAGTGAGAATCTTGTTGTTGTTTTTTGCCCAGGTAATCATCGATTTCCAGGTGAAATCTCTTGTGGCTACCGGCACCGCATTGAATTCCACTTCAAAACCATAGTTCTGTACCGTTCCGGAATTGATGGTTGCCCGGGTATAACCGGTTGTGGGATCGATGGGAGCATCCAGAATCTGGTTTCTGGTGAGGTTGTAATAATAGGCAAAATCGAGACCTAACCTGTCTTCATACATTCTGTAATCGAATCCGAGCTCATAGGTGGTCGATATCTCCGGCTTAAAATGCTGATTGAAGAGTGTAGTCGGCAGTTGCAAGGAACCAGGGAAGGTGCTGGTATCGTAGTACTGTGAAGTCTTGTAGGGTTCGGTATCATTCCCCACCTGTGCCCAGGAAGCCCTTAATTTCAGCAGACTGATATTCTCCGGCAGGACTGCCATCTCATTCACGATGGCACTCATGCTCACGGAGGGATAGAAGAACGACCTGTTCTCCTCGGGCAAGGTCGACGACCAGTCGTTTCTGCCGGTAACATCCATAAACAGCACATTTTTATAGGAAAGGTTGGCCATGAAATAGAGACTGTTGATGGCTCTGTTCCTGATTCTTGTCACCACGTGCGGATTGGAAGCGCCATTGGCCAGTTTATAAATTCCCGGCGTCTTGAGTCCGTTCACGGACGCCGACAGGAAATCATACTTCCGTTGCATCAGGTTACCGCCGCCAGAAATACTGAAATTAAATCCATTTTCATAAGTATCCTGATAAGTTAATAACCCATCGGAGTTCATCTCATAGTCGAAGACATTTTCCTTTTTAAAGAAGCCATTTCCGAATACTACGTCACTGATGGGCCTGTGCTGTTCTCGCTGTTCCGAAGAGAGCTGAATTCCCGAACGTACCATCAGGCTTAGCTTAGAGGTAATATCGAGTGTGGCCGACAAAGAACTCACATTTGAATGCTTCCGGGAGGGATTTTCCGCTTCATAGAGGATCACGAAAGGGTTTCCGATAAAGGAGCTGTAGGGTTGCAGCTGCCGCACGTTCTCCTGCCCTGTCCGCCACATCGGACGTAACCAATCGAGGTTCACATTGGGATTCTGAAAAATCAGAAAATAGGAAATCGAGTTGCTGTTATACCCCAAAGCGGGGGTATTGTCCACTTTCCGGTTGGTATAACTGGAACGGAAATCGACCTTTAACCGTTTGGATATCTGCTGCTGTCCACCGATGCTCAATGTAAAACGATCATAGCCGGTGTTGGGCAAGATCCACTCGTTTTTGGCATACGTGACAGCCCCCCTCACCGATCCTTTGTCCGATTTACCGGTTACTGCTACGGTATTGGTGAGTGTGTATCCAGTCTGGAAAAGCGCTTTTCGGTTGTCGGGATAAGCCACCCATGGAGTGGGTACTTCAGCTCTACCCTGTAAGACCGGATCATATTGATAATATAGTTGATTCGGGTCAAATTGGGCCCCATAGGCACTGCTGGTGCCACTTGTTCCCGAGTTGCCGTCGGGTGATGCACCGTAGGAATAGTAAAGTTTCCCGGCATATTCCGTTCCGGCTTTTCCGATATTGGAGGGAAGCCCCTGTCCGAACTCATATTGATAATCGGGCCACCGCATCACATCTTCCAGGTTGAGATTCGAGGAGAAATCCACCCCGATGCCCCGGGAAGCTTTCTCTCCCGCTTTTGTGGTCACCATGATCACGCCGTTTGCGGCACGTGATCCATATAAGGCGGTTGCACTCGCTCCCTTCAAGATCTGCACATTGGCGATGTCATTTGGATTGATATCTGCAAAACCGTTTCCATAGTCGATGGATAGTTCCGCAGCATCACCGGCACCATACGCCATACCGGGGTTTGTAATTGTGTTGCTCATCGGCACACCATCCACCACAATCAACGCACTGTTGCCGTTGATATTCAATGATACATCACCCCGCAGGGAAACCCTTGTGGAGGATAATGGTCCACCGGGTGTGACGATATGTAATCCGGCCACCTTTCCGGTCAGGGCACTCGACCAGTTATTGGGCATCGTATTCGCAATGGATTCACCCTCGAGATTTTCGGTGGAATAACCCAGTCCCCGGGCCTCTCTCTTTATTCCCAGAGCAGTTACCACCACTTCGTCCAATATCTTGTTGTCTTCTTCCAGGACAATATCGATCACATTCCTGCCATTGCGGTTCACTTCCTGCTGGGTATAACCGATATAGGAAAAAATAAGGGTTGCATTTCCGGGTGTCTCCAGGGCATACTCACCCTCTATATTGGTTATCGTTCCGTTCGTTGTCCCTTTTTGCACCACATTTACCCCAATCAGTGTTTCGCCCTTGCTGTCGGTAACCGTACCACGCAGCACGGCATTTTGCGCCCACAGGGTGCCCGGCATCAGGAAAGCCAACACCAACAATACATCATACATCTTTGCCTTCATACTTTCGTTGCTAAACAAAATTTTAAAAAATGAATTTATTCCCGGCCGCAAAGGAATCATTTAATTGTTACCGATCGATTACATTTTGATGAAGAAAAAGTTACTTAACATTTGAAATCTTCGCTCCAGCAAACAAAAAACGCCCCACCTTTCGATGGAGCGTTTATACTATTTTCGAGTGGTTCGGATCTACTTTGTCTGAATCGTCACCGATGCTTTCTGCAGTCCTTTGGCAGCGGCCTGCAGGGTAATCGTACCCGGTTCCTCTGTT
>JBDKRY010000033.1:0-3323 GCA_039683155.1 Proteiniphilum sp. | reverse complement strand
TGATAGAGCCATTGATCATCCACATCACACAATGAGATACACTCCACGCCGGGATGTTGCAAAAAGGCTTTGAGATTGCTCCATCCCTGATTGCGACAGCCTATCAGACCGATTTTGATTTTATTGTTTGGCGCCGACTGACCATACAGGGAAGAAAATGATTTTCCCATCAGTGGTGTCAGTCTTAAACCGGTTGCTGTAATAGCAGATTTTTTTAAAAAATTTCGTCGATCCATGATTTTCATTTAAAAGTTGTGACAAAGATAATAAAGATTAACCGGAAACGGATGGATTTCATATTTTAAGTAATTTTTCACTATTTATTGAAAAGAATTTCTATATTTGCGTCCTTAGTCTTGTTTATTTCATCAAAAACTGCTTTTTATGCAGCAAATCAATGAGTTCTTCATTACTTTGCATCAATATATCGGAGGCAATAACTGGTTCACCTTCCTGCTTTTGGGAACAGGACTGTTCTTCACTTTTTACCTGAAGTTTCCGCAAATCCGTTATTTTAAACATGCTATCCGCATTGTAAAAGGGAAATACGATAAAAAAAGCGATAAGGGAGACACCACCCACTTTCAGGCGCTGGCTACAGCCTTGTCGGGGACAGTGGGAACGGGAAATATTGCCGGGGTGGCGCTGGCTGTCCACCTGGGAGGTCCTGCTGCACTGTTTTGGATGTTGATGACCGCTTTTCTGGGGATGTGTACCAAATTTGTGGAAGTGACCCTTTCGCACAAATACCGCGATTTCGATGAAAAAGGGATGGTTGCCGGGGGGCCGATGTATTATATGAAGAAGCGGTTGAATATTCGCTTAAACAATGGTAAGTTCATAAAAACAGGATACTGGGTCGGAGGATTTTTTGCCCTCGCCACCGTGTTATCATCGTTCGGAACAGGAAGCCTCCCCCAGATCAACAGCATCTCCAATGCCATCTTTGCCACTTTCGGCATCCGCCATGTCATCACAGGAGCAGTGATGGCCATTTTGCTGGCGCTGATCATTATCGGTGGTATCCGGCGCATTGCCCGGGTTACCGAAAAACTGGTTCCTTTCATGGCCATTGTTTATTTCCTGGGAGCTGTGGCCGTGATCATATCCAATTATCAAAATATCATCCCCTCTTTTATTTCAATCTTCCGGGATGTCTTCACGGGTACAGCAGCAGTTGGAGGTTTTCTTGGGGCAGGTTTTGCCTTTGCTTTCAACAACGGCGTGAACCGGGGTCTTTTCTCCAATGAAGCGGGTCAGGGTTCGGCACCTATTGCACATGCCGCCGCCAAAGCGCATGAGCCTGTCTCGGAGGGAATGGTCGCCATCCTGGAGCCTTTTATCGATACCGTCATCATCTGTTTTCTTACCGGAATGGTGCTTCTCTCCTCGGGCGTGTGGAACCAGAAGGTACCCAATCAGTTTCAGAAAACCGATATTGTGGTGTTGGAGGGGGCGTATGATGAAAATGATGCCGCCGATGTGACCGCCCTCAGAAATTACCTGCACAACAAGGCCGGCATACCTTTGTTTACAGGCACATTGCAAGTGGAGGAAGGAGAGATAGAAGGCGACCATGCCATTCTTCATGCACGTTCACTGGCGGAGAACATCCGTATAAAAAAAGGAGGAGTAGCCTACACCGGAGAGATTGCGGTAGTAGACGGGAGCATAATTAATTCATCGGGAGATATCGTCTTCACAGGGAATTCGCTGATTCACAGTGCTCCATTAACCACTATGGCGTTCACCAGGAGCTTCCTGGGCAATTCCGGGAAATATATTGTAGCGCTCGGACTGCTGCTGTTCGCCTTCTCCACGGCCATTGCCTGGTCGTACTACGGCGACAGGGCCATTACCTATCTGGTAGGCGCAAAGTATGTAATCCTGTACCGGATTATTTACGTGGCTGCATTCTTCGTGGCCTCCTTTATCGATACCACCATCATATGGAATCTGTCGATGCTCACGGTGGCGTTTATGGCAATCCCGAATCTTTTCGGGTTGCTGATACTGCGCAAAGAGGTGAAACAAACCATCGGGGAATACTGGCTCGGTTTCAAAAAGGAGTATCCGGAAGATGAGGATCTCAAAAATAAATGATGCCCGTTCATCTTCTCAACAGGTGGTACCGCTCATCGCTATAACAAACCGTGCAGCAGACCACCGTCGATCTGGATCGTGGCACCGTTTACCGATCTTGCCTGGTCGGAACAGAGATAACAGACCAGATCGCCCAGCTCTTGCGGATCCATATAGCGTTTGTGCGGAAACCCGGCTATTGCCCGTTGCTCATATGCTTCTATGGAAATACCTGCTGCTTTTGAACGGGCTTCCATCAACTGTGTGATCCTGTCGGTTCTGAAGGATCCGGGAGCAACATTGTTGATCGTTATTCCATTGGCAATAAGCTCCTTGCTGATGGTCTTGGCATAACTGGCCACAGCAACGCGAAAAATATTGGACAAAACCATATTGGGTTCCGGCTCTTTCACGGTCATCGAGGTGATATTAATAATTCTCCCCCATCCGTTCTTCTCCATATAGGGCAGGCAGAGCCCGATCATCCGGATGTTGTATTTTAAAACCGACTGATAAGCATCATCCAGATCCTGTTCCGAGATATCGCGAAACGTCCCCGGCTTGGGCCCGCCGGAATTGTTCACAAGTATATCGACCCCGCCGAAACGGGCCACCGTCTCCCGTACAATACGCAGGTTGTCATCCGGGTTTGACATATCCGCCACGATGGCCAGCGTTTGCACGTCCGGCGATGTAATCTCCTGCTCCGCTCTCAACAAAGTCTCCTTGTTTCTGGCGCACAACACGACGTTTGCACCTTCGCGTGCCAGTGCTATGGCACAAGCTTTGCCCAGCCCCTTGCTGCTCCCGCCGATGATGGCGGTCTTCCCCTGTAAATTGAAATTCATACTCTTTTCGTTTATTTTCGTTTTAACAAGAGAGAAAGAAGGGTTGTTCACGTTTTTCGATATTCCAATGAATCATGTGTGCAAAACATCGATTTTTCCTATCTTTGTATCCCATTTCTAAAATGTATGTCAAAACAATTCAAACGCACACTGATCACTTCGGCCCTGCCCTATGCCAACGGGCCGGTACATATCGGACACCTGGCGGGAGTGTATGTTCCTGCCGATATCTACGCACGCTATCTGAGGCTGAAGGGCGAAGAGGTTCTCTTTGTCGGCGGATCCGATGAGCACGGCATTCCCATCACCATCAAAGCCCGCCAGGAAGGAGTATCGCCCCAGGTTATTGTGGACCGGTATCACGAACTGATCAAAAAATCGTTCGAAGAGTTC
>JBDKRY010000032.1:0-3881 GCA_039683155.1 Proteiniphilum sp. | reverse complement strand
TTTGCACTTTAGGAACCAATCGGGTATGAACAAGATTATTAAAAAGGATATTTTTTCGGAAAAAGTAGTACGCTTTGAAGTGGAGGCACCCCTGATAGCGAAAAGTCGCAGGGCAGGCCACTTCGTCATCGTGAGGGTAGGCAAGAAAGGGGAACGGGTTCCCTACACCATCGCCGCCGCCGATCCCCAAAAGGGCACCATTACGCTGGTCATTCAGCGTGTAGGCAAATCTTCTGAAAAGATTTGTCAACTGGAAGCAGGTGATTACATTACCGATATGGTGGGTCCGCTGGGGAAAGCTACCCACATAGAGAACTTCGGCACAGTAGTCTGTGCGGGAGGAGGCGTGGGCGTAGCGCCGATGCTGCCCATCATTGAAGCCATGAAAAATGCCGGAAACAGGGTCATCTCTGTGCTGGCTGCGCGCACAAAAGAGCTGATCATCCTCGAAGAACAGGTACGCAGGTACTCCGACGAGGTAATCATCATGACCGACGACGGTTCATACGGTGAGAAGGGATTGGTGACCGATGGCGTGGAAAAAGTGATACAACGTGAGAAAGTAGACCTGTGCGTTACCATCGGCCCGGCCATCATGATGAAGTTTGTGGCACAACTGACAAAAAAATACGAAGTTTCCACGATTGCCTCACTCAATACCATTATGGTGGACGGCACCGGCATGTGTGGCGCCTGTCGCGTTACCGTAGGCGGAAAAACAAAATTTGTCTGCATCGATGGTCCCGAGTTCGATGCACATCAGGTAGATTTTGACGAGATGCTGATGCGCTTAAAGGCATATAATTGAACAAACCGGGTCATTCGGGTTCAGGTTCTCAAAACGAAGGAAACAATCATTAAAATATGAGCGAGTATTTACAGGCGGAAAGGGCGCAGGAGTGGCGAGAGGCACTACGGAAATCAATGAAGAACAAGGATCGCACGGCCATCCCGCGGGTGAAGATGCCGGAGGTGGATCCGGAAGTGCGCAGCCACACCTACGATGAAGTAAACCTCGGCTTGACTGAAGCCCTCGCCAGGGAAGAATCCTATCGCTGTCTTGACTGCGTTGATCCCACCTGCATCTCCGGATGTCCGGTGGAAATCAATATTCCCAAATTCATCAAAAACATTGAACGAGGCGACTATTTGGAAGCAGCCCGCACGCTGAAGGAGACCAGCGCGCTACCGGCGGTATGCGGACGTGTATGCCCGCAGGAGCGGCAATGCGAAAGCAAATGCTTCTACACGCTGAAGTTGAAGAAGGAGCCTGTCGCCATCGGCCACCTGGAACGGTTTGCAGCCGATTATGAGCGGCTGAGCGGTCACATTTCCATTCCGCAAACGGCTCCCGCCAACGGCATCAAAATAGCTATTGTAGGCTCCGGACCGGCAGGTCTGGCTTTTGCCGGCGATATGGTGAAACTGGGATATGATGTCACCGTGTTTGAGGCACTCCACGAACTGGGAGGCGTACTTCGTTACGGCATCCCTGAATTTCGTCTTCCCAACGATATCGTGGATATTGAGATTGATGGCCTGAGAAAAATGGGTGTAAAGTTCGAGACCAACTGCATTGTCGGGAAAACCATCTCGCAGGAGGATCTCAGGGAAGAAGGATTCAGTGGTATTTTTATCGGCAGTGGTGCCGGCCTGCCCAACTTTATGAATATCCCGGGCGAGAATCTGATCGGCATCATGTCGAGCAATGAGTATCTCACCCGTGTGAACCTGATGCAGGCAGCCGATCCGGAGAGCGACACACCCGTATACCTGGGAAAGAAAGTGGCCGTAATTGGCGGCGGTAATACCGCCATGGATGCGGTACGTACTGCACGCCGGCTGGGTGCAGAGAAGGCAATGATCATCTACCGCCGTTCGGAGGAAGAGATGCCGGCCCGCGTGGAGGAGATCAAACATGCCAGGGAAGAGGGAATTGATTTCTATACACTGCATAACCCACTTCGTTACGAAGGAGATGAACGTGGCCACGTTCAGCGAATGCTTTTGCAGCGGATGGAACTGGGAGAACCGGATGAGTCTGGGCGCCGTCGTCCCGTAGCCATCGAGGGTGATACCATCTGGCTGGAGGTAGATGAAGTGATTGTCAGTGTGGGTGTCTCCCCCAACCCGCTAATTCCGCAAACATTCACCGGAATTGAAATTACCTCGCGGGGAACAATCGTGGTAAACAATGATACCATGCAGATTGACGACAAGATGATTTATGCCGGCGGCGATATCGTACGGGGGGGAGCTACCGTCATTCTGGCCATGGGCGACGGACGAAAAGCGGCCAGGGCTATGCATGCAAATTTAACCAATCCGGTATGAAGTTAAAGATACTGGCCGATGCCCATATTCCCTACCTGAAAGGGGTGGCCGAACAATTTGGAGAAGTGGAATATCTCCCCGGGAACCAATTTACCCGGGAAACCATCAAAGAAAAAGATGCACTGATTGTACGCACGGTGACCCATTTTGGGGAAGAGATACTCGAAGGAAGTGCGGTGAAGCTGATATGTTCGGCTACCATTGGTTATGATCATATCGATACTGCTTATTGTGATACGCACGGTATAGCCTGGCGAACTGCACCGGGCTGCAATGCCAATTCGGTGGAACAATATATTACTGCCTCGTTACTCTGCCTGGCCGAAAAGCATCAATTTAAACTGGAAGACAAAACCATTGGAATTGTAGGTGTGGGAAACGTGGGAAGCAAGGTGGCGGAAGCCTGCAGAAAACTGGGAATGAACATACTGCTGAACGACCCGCCACGGGAGGAAAGAGAAGGGAACAGGAACGGATATTTTGTGGATCTGGTGACGATTAGGCAGCAAGCCGATATCATCACTTTTCATACTCCCCTGACGAAAACCGGCAGGCACGCTACCTGGCATCTGGCAGATGAATTATTTCTACAAACGGTTACAAAAAAACCTTTTATCATGAATGCGGCCCGCGGTGCAATCACCGACAACCAGGCATTGAAAAAGGCACTCCGTGCAGATACCATCTCCGGGGTGGTCATCGATTGCTGGGAGAATGAGCCTGACATTGACAAGGAGCTGCTCGCTTTGGCAGATATTGCCACACCCCATATCGCCGGGTACAGTGCCGACGGAAAATGGACGGCCACAAAGATGAGCCTTGAGAACCTGAACGATTTCTTCGGACTTGGCATCATACCACAATTCAGTGAAATACCGGCACCCCGACTACCGGTCATCGATCTGAGTAATGTCCGGCCAGAAACGCAACTGGCGCACGCAGTCTGGCACACCTATCATCCAGTAACGGAAACGGTTGCACTCAAATCAACTCCTGAGAAGTTCTATTGGTTTCGTTCCAACTACCCGCTGAGAAGAGAATATCCCGCTTACAGGGTTATCCATGCAAGTAGTGCTGTATCAAACTATTTGCTGGCGTTGGGATTTATGATTTGAGCAGACTCTGTAAGGGATGCCAAGATGAAGAATGGGGGCTGTTTCCACACATAGGGAGTTAAAATAAATTAGAAAAGTGGGCTTTTTTAATTGCAAGGAATTGGGTATATTTGTCTGCTGAAAAAATTGGGAAATTAATCGATTTAATTAATAATAAACTTTATCCAAAATGAACAGGAAATCTTATCTTTTATCGCTATTGTTTGCAATAACGGTAGTATTATTCACAACCTCGTGCAGCAACAAGCTTACACCGCTTTCACAAAGCAATTTCAATGTGACCCCTACTCCGCTGGAAACGGTGGGGAATCAAATTCCGGTTACCGTGAACGGAACCTTTCCCGAAAAATGGTTCCATAAAAACGCAACGGTAACCATCACCCCCATACTGAAATTCGGAAACAGCGAAGTTGCCGGTACGCCCTTCAGCTA
>JBDKRY010000031.1:0-2853 GCA_039683155.1 Proteiniphilum sp. | reverse complement strand
TGATGGAGAATTACCGGAGTGGTCTCTTATGGAAACTGTTCATGAGTCATCCCGATGTCACGAAGGGACTGGAAAAAATAAATAAAATCCGGTGATTATCTTATCAACAAACGAGTGGCAAACGCTCACTTTATTGAAAACGTATAAATATGATTACAAGAAGGTACTTTAACAAACATGCATTATTTGCTGCAACAGGGTCGACCATATTTCCGTCACACTTTGTGAGCGGATTGAAGCGCAGGGGGGCATCTTTCGCCGTACTTATAACCGGCCTCTTCATCCTCCTTGCCTGCAACAGCCAAAATGAGAAAAAAACAGTGGTTGCGGAAGAAGGACGACCAGTCTCTTTTGCATCGGACGATGAGCTCCTCGATTACATACAGAAGAGCCATCTCAACTATATGTGGGAGGGAGCGGAACCCACTTCGGGACTGGCTCCGGAACGCATACACATGGATGGTATCTATCCACAGCATGATGCGGACGTGGTCACCACCGGCGGCAGCGGCTTCGGACTGGCGGGACTGATCGCCGGAATCGAACGGGGATTTATCCCGCGGGAAGAGGGTGTTGACCGGTTGCACAAAATTGCCGATTACCTGGCTTCGGTCGACCGTTTCCACGGTGTATGGCCCCATTGGGTCAACGGCCCCACGGGCAAAGTCAAACCGTTCGGTGAAAAAGACAACGGGGGTGATCTGGTTGAAAGCGCTTTTCTGATGCAGGGGCTTCTCATCGTTCGGGAGTATTTCAAAAATGGCAATGAAAGGGAGAAAGAGCTGGCGCAAAAGATCGACACCCTCTGGCGCGAGATGGAATGTGACTGGCACCTCAACGGACAGGATGTACTGTACTGGCACTGGAGCCCGGAGTACGGCTGGGAGATGAACTTCCCGCTGGAGGGATACAACGAGTGCCTCATCACTTACATCCTGGCTGCCTCCTCTCCCACCCATCCGATACCGGCTTCAGCCTATCATAACGGCTGGGCACGGGGAGGAGCAATTAGAAGTGAACAGAAAGCATACGGATATCCGCTGATTTTGAAACACAACGGCGCGGAAGAATATGGAGGGCCGCTTTTCTGGGCGCACTATTCTTATATAGGACTGAACCCGAGAGGACTGAAAGACCAGTATGCCGATTACTGGCAACTCAACCGGAACCAGGCGCTGATCAACTACACGTACTGCGTGGAGAACCCGCAAGGGTTTGAAGGGTATGGAGAAGACTGCTGGGGATTAACGGCCAGCTACTCGGTGAATGGCTATTCGGCACATATGCCGGTGAAGAATGACCTGGGGGTGATCACACCCACGGCAGCCCTCTCCAGCTTCCCCTACACGCCCGAGGAATCGATGAAAGCACTGAAACATTTCTACTTCGAGCTGGGAGACAGCATCTGGGGAAAATATGGATTTTATGATGCCTTCAGCATGCAGGACGACTGGTATCCAAAGCGTTATCTGGCCATCGACCAGCTTACCATCGCCCCGATGATCGAAAACTACCGGAGCGGATTGCTCTGGAAGCTGTTTATGAGTGCCCCTGAGATTCAGGAGGGATTACGAAAACTGGGATTTACTTATGAAGAGTAAAGACACAAGAACCAAGAACCAAGAACCAAGAGCCAAGAACCAAGAGCCAAGAGCCAAGAACCAAGACATAAGATTTAAGCATAAAAGAAAGGATACATAATGAAGAAAACGAATATCTCCATAACATGCATGCTGGCGGTGGTTCTGCTTGTGTCATGCGGATCACCCTCATCCAACACTTCAGGAGCCGGTACGTGGCAGAGTTACAGCGGAGACAGAAACATTGAAAGACGGGTCGATTCTGTACTGAAACTGATGACACTGGAGGAGAAGATCGGGCAGATGACCCAGTTCTCCGCCAACTGGTCCATCACCGGGCCGGTAATGTCGGATGATTTCCAGCCCTACTTGGAAAAGGGACTGATCGGAAGCATCTTCAATGCCACCTCGGTGGAGGGGATCCGCCGCATGCAGCAGATAGCCGTCGACTCCACCCGTTTGGGGATCCCCATCCTCTTTGGGCAGGATGTGATCCACGGCTACAAGACCATCTTCCCCATCCCCCTGGCGGAAGCCTGCTCCTGGGATCTGGAAATGATGCGCCGTACGGCTGAGATCGCCGCCATCGAGGCGGCCTCCGACGGCATCAACTGGACCTTCGCACCGATGGTGGACATCGGTCGCGATGCACGCTGGGGCCGCGTGATGGAGGGTGCCGGCGAGGATCCCTACCTGGGCAGCAGGGTCGCCGAGGCACGCGTCATCGGCTTCCAGGGAGGAGCCGGCGGCAAGGCACTGGGTGAGCTGCACACCCTGCTGGCCACGGGCAAGCACCTGGCAGCCTATGGTGCTGCCGAGGCGGGCAGGGACTATAACACCGCCGAGCTCTCCGAGCACACCCTGCGGAACGTCTACCTCCCACCTTACGAGGCGGCAGCAAAGGCGGGGGTGGGTACCTTCATGGCCTCCTTCAACGAGATCAACGGCATGCCGGCGACCGCAAACCGGTGGCTGCTGACGGACATCCTGCGCCATGAATGGGGTTTTAAAGGGTTTGTCGTGAGTGATTACACTGGTATCAATGAACTGATCGCGCACGGGGTGGCCGAAGATGAGAAGCATGCCGCTGAGCTGGCAGTCAACGCCGGCATTGATATGGATATGACCGGCGCCACCTTTATCAAATACCTCACCCAACTGGTTGAGGAAGGAAAGGTATCTGAAAAAACGATAGATACCGCAGCCCGTCGTATCCTGGAAATGAAATTTTTGTTGGGCCTTTTTGATGATCCATACCGTTATCTCGATGAGG
>JBDKRY010000030.1:0-4986 GCA_039683155.1 Proteiniphilum sp. | reverse complement strand
ATTTTCGTGGATATGGCATGTGATACGATTATGAACGCGGCAAGAACCGGGGAAATGGGTGATGGAAAGATATTTATCTCTTCCGTGGATGAATCCATCAGGATCAGGACAGGTGAAAAAGGCCCTGAATCTTTATACATCAAAGAATAATAATAAAAAATTTTACACATATGGATACAGTAACATTAACAAACGCACTGAATACTTTCTGGGTCTTAATTGCAGCAGTTTTGGTGTTTTTTATGCAAACAGGCTTCGCACTGGTGGAAGCAGGCTTTTCACGGACAAAAAATACCACCAATATATTATTTAAAAATCTGATGGATTTTTGTATGGGTACCATCGCTTTCTGGTTGATCGGGTATGGAATCATGTATGGCACGGGAAACGGTTTTTTTGGTGAGCTGGAATTGTTCTCGAAAGTGAATCATGCCCTGGAAATAGGCATTCCCAATTCGGCCTTTTTCATTTTTCAACTGGTGTTCGCTGCCACTGCCGCAACCATCGTCTCGGGAGCCATGGCCGAACGAACCAAATTTAAAGCATACCTGATATACAGTATTGTGATTTCCGCTGTCATTTATCCGGTTTCAGGCCACTGGGTGTGGGGTGGAGGCTGGTTATCGGCCATGGCAACCCCTTTCCATGATTTTGCAGGATCAACCGTTGTTCACTCCATGGGTGGCTGGCTGGCTTTCATTGGTGCCGCAATGCTCGGACCGAGAATCGGTAAATATAAAAAAGGGAAGGTGAACGCCATTCCCGGGCACAGCCTGACGTTGGCTGCACTGGGTGTCTTTATTCTCTGGTTAGGCTGGTTCGGATTCAACCCCGGTTCAACACTCGGCCTTTCCGATCCTGATCTGGTGGCACATATTTTCGTTACCACCAACGGTGCTGCTGCAGCGGGAGGAATTGCCACACTGCTGATTACCTGGATAAGGTATGGTAAGCCCACCTTCAGCATGACATTGAACGGTGTACTGGCCGGCCTTGTAGCCATCACTGCCGGTTGTGATGTGGTGACCCCGGGAGGAGCTATCGTCATAGGTTTCCTGGCGGGTATCCTGGTGGTGTTCTCGGTAGAGTTTCTGGATAAAAAGTTAAAAGTGGATGATCCTGTGGGAGCTGTTTCCGTGCATGGTGTCTGTGGCGCCTTCGGCACGCTGATGGTGGGTTTGTTCTCTGCCAGTTCTGATTTGCCGGGATTGTTTTATGGTGGGGATGCCAGCCTGTTGGTCAGCCAGTTCATCGGAGTGCTTGCTATTGCCGCCTGGGCTGGAGTGTCCGGTACAGCCTTGTTTTCCCTGTTGAAATATACGATTGGCATACGCGTGAGTGCGAAAGAAGAGGAGATCGGTCTGGACTATTTCGAACATGGGGAAAAAGCCTATAACTGATGCAATGAGAGAGGAGGAATATTTATCCTCCTCTCTGTTACATCCTCTCCGGCACATCGATTCCGAAGAGCGACATCCCCTTCTTAATCGTTAACGCTACATTTTTCGAGAGCACCAGACGGAAATCGCGCAGGGCGCTGTTCTCTTCTTTCAGGATGGGGTAGTCGTGGTAAAATTGGTTGTACTCCTTCGCCAGTTCATACACGTAATTGGCGATTAATGACACGTTGTATTCCGATCCTGCCTGCTGCACCACGGCAACAAACTCACTGAGCAGCTGTACCAGTCCCTCCTCCTTTTCTGACAGGGAGACAGCACCCTCCAGCTTTTTCGGGATTGCGATGCCCTGCTCATCTGCCTTTCGCAGGATCGATTGAATACGGGCATGGGTGTACTGGATGAACGGGCCGGTGTTTCCGTTGAAGTCGATTGATTCCTTCGGGTTGAACGTCATGTTTTTCTTTGGATCCACCTTCAGCATGAAATATTTGAGTGCACCCAGTCCCACCATGCGGGAGATTGCTTCAGCGTCCTCTTCGGTTATTCCCTCCAGCTTGCCCAGCTCCTGTGAGGTCTCACGAGCGGTAGCGATCATCTCGGCCATCAGGTCGTCGGCATCCACCACCGTCCCTTCACGCGACTTCATTTTGCCTTCGGGCAGCTCCACCATCCCGTAGGAGAAATGGACCAATCCCTTCCCGAATTCAAAACCCAGCATATCGAGCAGGATGGAGAGCACCTGGAAGTGATAGTTCTGCTCATTACCCACCACATAGATCATCGTGTCGATGGGGTAATCGTCGAAACGCAGCCTGGCGGTACCGATATCCTGTGTTATGTAGACCGAGGTGCCATCAGCGCGGAGCAGCAGCTTGTGATCCAGTCCGCAGGGAGTGAGATCTGCCCAGACCGAACCATCTTCTTTCTGATAAAAAAGTCCTTCCTTTAATCCGCGCAGCACCTCCTCTTTCCCGGCAAGATAGGTCTGCGACTCGTAGTAGATTTTGTCGAACGAAACACCCATCTGCCGGTAAGTCTCGTCGAAACCGGCATAAACCCAGTCGTTCATCATTTTCCAGAGATTCACCGTAGCGGCATCGTGTGCCTCCCACTTGCGCAACAGCTCGCGCGCTTCCTCCATCAGCTGCGACTGCGCCTCAGCCTCCGCTTTGGTAAGTCCCCTGGCCTGCAGCGCAGCCAGCTCCTCCTTGTATTTTTTGTCGAACAGCACATAGTAGTCGCCAATGAGATGATCCCCCTTTTTACCGGTCGATTCAGGCGTTTCGCCATTGCCCCACTTTTGCCAGGCCAGCATCGACTTGCAGATGTGAATACCGCGATCGTTCACGATATTGGTTTTTACCACCTTTTTGCCGTTGGCGCGCAGCACCTCACTCAGCGCATGCCCCAGCAGGTTGTTGCGCACATGTCCCAGGTGCAGCGGCTTGTTGGTGTTGGGTGAGGAGTACTCCACCATATAAAGCGGGGCATCCTCTGCAACCGGCGTGAAGCCATAGTCCGGTACCGCATCGATGGTCTGTAAAAGTTCCATCCATACACGGGAGGAGATGATGAGGTTCAGGAATCCCTTGATCACATTGTATTCGGAGATCACGGGCGACTTCTCAGCCAGCCAGGCACCGATCTCCCCTGCCGTCTGCTCTGGGTTTTTCCCTGAGATCCTGAGCAGCGGAAAAGTTACCAGTGTATAATGCCCTTTGAACTCTTTTTTTGTTTTCTGCAGCGTGATCTGCGACGGCTCCATATCGGCCTGGTAAAGTGCTTTTATCGCGGCGATAACGGCATCCTGAAGAATATTTTCGATTTGCATAATTGAAGTTGCTGATTGAAAGCGCAAAGGTAAGAAAAATGTCTGTTTCGTCAATTATTGCGAAGTGATAAACGATACGTAGTTACCCCGTAGGAAGCAGGGATCAGATACGATTCACAATATCCTGCATCACCAGGCCTGTCAAGGTGAAGCCAAAGACGGCGGTGACCTGCACCATGGTTCCGTTGATGCGTGCTTTTTTGAAACTGCTTTTTTCGTCCGTCATCTCCAGTACCTCCTCTCCTTTGTTTGCATGCAGCTCCTCGCTATATACACAGAAGATTTTTTTTGCAGGTTTTTCTCCTTTTTTCATCTGTTGCCGCAATGCCGCTGCCAGCTTGCAGCCGCGCACCTTCCAGAACTCAGCTACCCGTATCTGTTGCGGATCCAGCTTGAGTGCTGCTCCCATGGAGGAAAAGACAGTCGCCCCCGTACGGGAGGCTGTATTCAGCAGGTGTGCCTTATGAGAGAGTGAGTCGATGGCATCGATGATGTAATCGTACTGCTCCAGGTGAAACAATTCAGAGGAGGGCGCACTGTATATCTCCGGGATCGCGGTTATCCCGGCATGGGGATTGATCTCCTGGAGCCGTCTTTTCATTACCTCTGCCTTCAGCTCCCCGATAGTGCCGGTGGTGGCCGGCGACTGCCGGTTGATGTTAGCCGCTGCCACCCGGTCGGAGTCGACCAGTGTCAGGTGCATGATCCCGCTGCGGATTAAGCCTTCGGCGCACCAGCTGCCCACACCGCCCAGGCCAAAAAGAATGACTTTCTTCGATGCAATCTGCTGCATGGCCGCTGATCCGATCAACAATTCTGTGCGGGCAAACAGTTCGTTGTACTCCATCTATTACATTTTAGTTATCTCAAAATCAGGCTATTCATATCGCAAGCAGCATCCCGAAAAAATCAGATATCGGTGACAATTAAACCAGGATCGTCCGGAATAAAAAAGCTGACCCTAATCTTTTTTGGGAGTCAGCTGTTTTTTGAGCCCGGCCTCTAAGTTAATAGTAAGCTTCGTTTTTCGGTTCGAAGTAGGCTTGCGGATGCAGGCAGGTTGGACAGTTTTTCGGCGGTTTCTTGCCGGTAAACACATATCCGCAGTGACGGCAAATCCACTCGATCTCCTCATCACGGGCGAATACCGTGCCGTTGGCAACCCGCTCCATCAGCTTCAGGTAACGTTCTTCGTGGATCGCTTCTGCTTTGGCAACCATGCGGTACATGGTGGCAATCTCCTTGAAACCTTCCTGTTCGGCCACCTCGGCGAAGTGGGGGTAAAGATCGGTCCACTCTTCGTTCTCACCTTCGGCAGCTGCCTTCAGGTTCTCGGCTGTGGTCCCGATCATGCCCGCAGGAAAAGCTGCCGTGATTTCCACCATACCTCCTTCCAGGTATCTGAACATTCGCTTGGCGTGACTCATTTCCTGGTCGGCCGTTTCCTGAAAAATAGCGGCAATCTGTTCATAACCCTCTTTTTTCGCCTCTTTTGCGAAAAAAGTGTAGCGCATGCGCGCCTGTGATTCTCCTGCAAAGGACTGCATCAGGTTTTTTTCGGTTTGGGTTCCTTTCACACTTTTCATAATGGTTGGTTTTATTAATTACGTTCAAATTATTGCTAATGCTTACAAACTTACATAAAAAACTTGTGATTTTATACGCCGCCTGATAAAAATCAAGACCGTAACTGTTCTATAGATAATTAACGTACTCAAAAGGTACAATTGTTTAATTTAAACTTTATCTTTTATG
>JBDKRY010000029.1:0-16387 GCA_039683155.1 Proteiniphilum sp. | reverse complement strand
GAGGGATACCGCCGAAGACATAGAGTATTTTCATTCAGAACTCTGTTTTTTCCGATAAGATGTTTCTCTCCAGTACGTGGAGTGCCACATGCTGACCTACTTCGATTCCTTTCCATGAAAGCTGATCCTTTATTGTGTTGTAAGCCAGCTCGGGGTAGTTGTTCTCGCCGCTCAAATGGCAGAGCCAGATGTTGCGCAGCTCAGAAGAGAAGTTGTTTGCCAGAAACTCCGCTGTTTGTCGGTTGCTCAGGTGCCCCGTTCCGGAGGTGATTCTTTGTTTCAGGTACCAGGGATAGCGACCGTTGAGCAACATCTCCTCGTCGTAGTTGCTCTCAATCACCAGTTGGTTGGCTTTACAGATATAGTAGGCCACCTCGTCGGTGATGGCTCCCACATCGGTTGCCAATGTCATTCTCTGCCTCCCGAATTCAAAGAAATAACCGGAATTGTCGTTGCTGTCGTGCGGCACATCGAATGCCGTAATCCGAAAATCCTCGATCTGAAAGGGTTTTCCTTTCTCGATATATCTTGTGGAGCCATTGAGGTTGTTGTGGATCATGGGATAGTTTGCAATTCCCCGGTGTACCTCGTGTGTGGCATAGACGGGGATGTGCAATTTTTCGCCCAGGTAGCCCGCCGATTTGATGTGGTCGAAGTGGTCGTGCGTGATGAGGATCGCCATGATGGATGCAAGCTCAATTCCGTGTTCGGCAAGTCGTTTTCTGATCACACGCGGGCCGATGCCGGCATCAACCAGGATCCCGTAATGTGAATTCCCCAGGTAATAACAGTTGCCGCAACTGCCGCTGCTGAGACTGAAAAAAGAGAATCGTTCCGATGGGAAAAGTTCGTACTGCATAATCAGATGCAAAGATAATAAGTTTTTGAGATTTATGTCCGAAAGAAACGGACTGCGCTTTTTCATCCTTAATCGGAATGGATAAAATCCTCAAAATATCGCGTAATATGCTCATGCAGATGCACACGATCCTGTCCCAACATGTTGTGGCCGTGTCCCGGATAGATAAATAAATCGGGGTGTGTTCCTGCCTCTATGCATGCTTTCAGGAACTGCACACTGTGTTGCGGTACCACGGTAGGATCTTCGTCGCCATGGATGATCAGCAGGCGCGATTGAAGCTGGTCTGCCTTGTTCAGCAGGCTGCTTTCCGCATACCCTTCGGGATTTTCCCGGGGTGTGTCCAAATATCGTTCGCCATACATCACTTCATAGTATTTCCAGTCGGTTACAGGTCCTCCCGCAACCCCAACCTTGAAAGCATCGGGGTAGCGGAGCAGCATGTTGATTGTCATAAATCCGCCATAGCTCCACCCATGAATGCCCATACGTGCCCTGTCTACGTAAGGGAGAGACTGTAGAAACGCGACTCCCTTCATCTGATCTTCCGCTTCTGTGACCCCAAGCCGGCGATGGGTAACTTGCTCGAAATCTATCCCCCTGTAAGCCGTTCCCCGGTTATCCATCACGAAAACCAGATATCCTTTCTGTGCCATGTAAATCTCCCAACCGCCTGCACCGTAGCGCCAGCGGTTATTGACCATCTGTGAATGCGGGCCGCCGTAGACATATACAACAACGGGATATTTTTTGGCTGTATCAAAGTCGGCCGGCTTTACCAGCCGGTAATACAGATCCGTTTCCCCGTCGGCTGCCTTTAGGGTTCCCATCTCTACCGAAGGCACTGTATGTTTTTTGAACGGATCAGTCGCTGAGGCAAGAACGGTTTTATCACCGCTACGGATATCAATCAGATCGATTCTTCCCGGGTTGTCGTGTGCCGTATGGCGATCAAGCAGATACCTGCCCGAGAGGCTTGCCGAAGCCGTGTGTATTCCCGGCAGGAATGTGTGGTGTTTGATTATTCCGGTTTTCAGAGTGACACTGTATATATGCCGTTCCACCGGTGCGGGTTGCGTGGAAATGAAAAAGAGATTTTCTCCTTTTTCATCAAAACCGATGACTCCGGTAACCTCCCAGTCACCCCGGGTCAATTGCCTCAACAGTTTTCCCGATGTATCATACAGATACAAATGATTAAAACCGTCGCGTCTGCTTTGCCAGATAAACTGATCATCCCTGGTTCTCACAAAAAGAACCGGATTTTCAGGCTCCACATATTTGGGATGTCTCTCTTCAAAAAGAGTTTTATCTCTTTCACCCGTCGTGGCGCTGTACCGGTTCAGCTGCATATGATTCTGTTCCCGGTTGAGTTCTGCTACGTAAAGATATTTACCGTCAGGACTCCACGCGATGTTGGTCAGGTAATGATCACCTCCCCCGGTTTGCAGATAGAGGATTTCTTCTGTGGCGGTATCATATATGCCGATGGTGACCTCGTGACTTTTCATTCCCGCCATGGGGTACTTAATAAGTTTGGCTTCAGCAAACCTGGCCGACATATTTACCAGCGGGTAATCGGTTACCATGGTCTCGTCCATTCTGTAGAACGCTATTTTCTCACCGCCGGGCGACCAGAATATTCCGCTGTTTATTCCGAATTCATTTCTGTGCACCGCTTGTCCGTAAACGATTCCCTTGTTGCGTTCATCCGAGATGGCATGCTCTCTCCCGCTTCTATCCAGCACATAAAGGTTATTTTCCCAGGTATATGCCAGCAAATTATTTCCGGGAGAGAGTTCATGATGCTCACTTCCCTCCGGATAGTTGAAAAAGGCAAGATGTTGTCTGCTGTTGATATCAAACAAACCTATTCCGTGGGTGGTGTGAAATTGTGTCACGTCACTTCCGTCAGGTGAGAAGATTAGTTGAGATACCGGACTCTCAGGGTGTTTCGTTCCCCGCTGAATATCACCGAAGGTGAGTAACAAACTTTTCTTCAGGGGTTGTCCCGGATGGGGCGATGCCCACACCGAGTCGTTTTGTATCCTGATAAGGCTGTTTCCTTTCCATTGATATTGCGCAGGAATATGCGGATTATATGCGTTGTACGATTTTCCTCCGGGGATAAGTTCATCAAGTGTGAATTGTTTGTGCTGCTGTGCAGTCAGTGGAGCTGCGGCCGTGATGGCCAGCAATAACATAAAAAGTAAACGTGGTTGCATAGGTGCTTGATTCTCTTTTCAGATATCCGGTGATCATGAATGAATCGAATATCAGCAGGATAAATATTTAAATTTAAAACGTTTCTTCGGACAATTTTTTCAGCGTCCTGTGGTAGCCTTCAATCATCTCCCTTACCACCTGTCCGGCAGGGATCACCTGTTTGATATGCGAGGCGATCTGCCCGATTTCCAACTCGCCCTGGGTAAGGTCACCCTCAAAGATGCCTCTTTTGGAGCGGCCTCGTCCCACCAGCGCGCGCAATTCGTCGGCCGTGGCTCCCCGGTCTTCCAGCTCCTGCACCTGCTGGTAAAACGCATTCCTGATCATCCGTGTGGGACTCAATTTCTTCAGCGAAAGCGACGTATCTCCCTCGTTCAGCGAAAGACATTTCTGCTTGAAAGCATCACTGGCAGAACTCTCTTCGGTAAGTGCAAACCGCGTGCCTGCCTGCACTCCTTCGGCACCCAATGCGAACATGGCTGCCATTGCCTCGCCTGTGGCGATGCCGCCGGCAGCAATGAGCGGCAGCGCTACTGCCTGCCGCACCTGGGGAATCAGTGTGAGGGTGGTGGTTTCTTCACGTCCGTTGTGGCCGCCTGCTTCAAAGCCTTCCGCCACGACTGCATCAACACCCGCTTCCGCAGCCTTCAGCGCAAATTTGGAGCTGGAGACCACATGGGCAACCAGGATACCTGCTTCTTTTAATGTTGGTGTCCATGTTTTAGGATTGCCGGCTGAGGTAAAGACAACCGGTACTTTTTCCTTCATCACAACCTGCATGATCTCCTCAATCTGCGGATACATGAGTGGAATATTAACACCAAAAGGCTTGTCGGTAGCTGCTTTACATTTCTGTATTTGCTCCTGCAACGTGTCGGGATGCATCGACCCGGCTCCGATAAGCCCCAACCCGCCCGCGTTACTCACTGCTGAGGCCAGTCGCCAGCCGCTGCACCATACCATTCCGGCCTGGATAATCGGGTAGCGGATCCCGAAAAGTGTGGAAATCCTGTTCTTGTTCATTGTTGCACAATTTTGTGCAAAGATAACATTATCTCCATTTTTCTTCATCCAATCCCTGATTTAGATTTTTTTTAGTAGCTTTGTATATCGTAGCCAACTGTATCTGCATTGGCGAAGCACAGTAATTTCAAAATTGATATATCCCTGACATTATGAATGTCCTTCTACTTGGCTCTGGAGGCCGTGAACATGCCATGGCGTGGAAGATACGCAAGAGTAGCTATCTGAATAATCTGTACAGTGCTCCCGGTAATGCCGGAACGGCACTGTTGGGCACCAACGTGCCCTTTGCCGTGACAGATTTTGAGGCTATGAAACGTTTTTCACTCGACCATGATATCGACATGATCGTGGTGGGGCCCGAAGATCCACTGGTAGAAGGGGTGTATGACTTTTTCCGCGATGATGAGGATATCTGCCATATTGCCGTAATAGGTCCCTCCAAAAAAGGAGCACAACTGGAAGGGAGCAAGGATTTTGCAAAAAACTTCATGATACGTCATCATATTCCCACGGCCCGTTACAAGAGCGTTACGCCGGAAAATATCATGGAAGGAAATGCTTTTTTGGATGCACTTTCTTCTCCGTATGTGCTGAAAGCCGACGGATTGGCTGCCGGAAAAGGCGTCCTGATACTCAACGATGTGAATGAAGCCAAGCAGATGTTGTGGGAGATGCTTAACGGGAAGTTTGGTGCAGCAAGCCACAAGGTGGTGATCGAAGAGTTTTTATCGGGGATTGAATGTTCTGTGTTCGTGTTGACGGATGGGAAATCGTATAAGATATTGCCCGTGGCAAAAGACTATAAGCGCGTTGGCGAGCATGACACCGGACTCAATACCGGTGGAATGGGTGCCGTTTCGCCGGTTCCCTTTGCCGATGACGTTTTCATGGAAAAGGTGCGCAATCGGATTGTGGAACCCACCGTGAAAGGGTTACAGGATGAGAAAATCGATTACAAAGGGTTCATTTTTTTTGGATTGATCAACGTTGACGGAGAACCGAAAGTCATTGAATATAACGTGCGGATGGGAGATCCCGAAACGGAAGTGGTGCTGCCGCGAATCAAATCTGATTTGCTGGAACTGTTCATTGGAGTGGCCACTGAGACACTGGATCAGCGCGTGTTGGAGATCGACGACCGGTATGCGGTGACAGTCATGATGGTCTCCGGGGGTTATCCCGGGGCGTACGAAAAAGGAAAAAGAATTGAAGGACTGGATAATGTGTTGGATAGCATTATCTTCCATGGGGGAACCATCAACCGGGGCAATGAGGTGTTCACTGCCGGGGGACGTGTGCTGGCGGTTACATCTTATGGCAATACCATGGATGAGGCGCTGCATACATCGTATTGTAATATCGCTAAAATATGTTTCGAGAAAGCCTGTTTCCGAAAAGATATCGGCTTCGACCTCCGCACCCCATAACCGGGGGCGGTTTACGCCATGCATGCTGTTGTCAGAATTTTCAGGACCTATATTGTTGAGGGGCGCTTTATTCCGCTCATTGTCTCTGTGGGTGTCATTGGCATGCGTGCCGCCTTGTTTTTTCGGGGCGAGAAGATACCTGTGGTTTACAACGACACCGGTTATCTTTGGAGATATTTCAGCCATCTGTTTGCCGACCCGTTGGTATCCGTGGTGGCATCTACGATTTCGGTTTTTCTGATTGCCTCCCTGATATCATCCTTAAACAGCCGGTTTACGTTGATCCGCTCACGTTCCACCCTTCCCTTTGTAATACCTCTCTTCCTGTTGAGCCTTCATCCCTGGTTTCTGGTTATGACTGCCGATTATGTCGCTGTTATTTTCATCCTGATCGCGTTTTTCCCGCTGTTGAAATCGTATCAAACGCCCGATGCAACCCTTTATTCCTTCCGATCCGCCATATTGATCGGCGTAGCGTCCCTGTTTCAGATCCATGCGATCGTGCTGCTCCCTTTGTGGTGGAGGGGAGAGCTATCGATGCGCCGACCTCAGTTCCGTTCGTTTCTATCTTCTTTGTTCGGGTTCTGCCTGGTGTATGTTTCCCTCTTCTCCGTCTATTTTCTTTTTGATGATCTGCCCGGATTTGTACAGCCTTTTCTTTCGTTTGCATCCTTTTCGTTGCCGCAACTTCCCGGTTATTCCTGGTCAGAGTGGGGCATAGTTCTGCTGACCGGCCTTTTTTTTATATCGAACATGATTCTCAGCATCAAAACATACTACCGTGATAAAGTGCTTACCCTGACCTTTATGCAGTTTATGGTATTCCTGATCACTTTCCAGCTGCTGCTTCAGATCCTTTACTGGGACGAAACCGTTTTTTACCTCACACTGGGTATCGCACTGATATCCTATCTGAATGCCTATTTTTATACGAAGATCCATTCAAAAACATATATCTATCTGGCCGCTCTGATTGTGGTAGTTGCGTTGTATTTTTATTTGTATCATCTTTTTCCCGAATTGAATTTTCTTCACTAAACATTCTTCGCTTGTCGTTTGTTTATTAGGTAACTTCCTTTGATTATCAGGTGAATACTTATGATGAAGCAAGGGAGAATACAATAATATAAGGAGGAGGATGATGAAGAAATTTGCACTTTATGGAACCTTGTTATTTTTCTCCACCCTGTTTTTTCAGGCTTGCGGAAGCGCCCGGTCAGCGGCTGTAAAAGAACAGCGTGCTGTTGACATACGGCAGGCGGTGGAGAGGCCCGACTTTATATTCGAAGCCACCTATGCCTATCCTACCGGATACAGATCGGTGTACCTCTCCCCGTACTATGAGGTGAAGGTGTCTCCCGACACTGTGAGAGCTTATTTGCCCTATTACGGGCGTGCTTATCGTGCGCCGATGGATCCGCGAGAGGGAGGGTATCATTTTACGAGTACCGATTTTACGTATAAATTTACTCCCGGAGACAGGAAAGGGAACTGGATCGCAGAAGTGACCTTCCTCGATTTGGACAGGCCGGTAACTTTTCGTTTCGATATATGGGAAGAAGGTAATGCCCGTCTTAATGTGAGCGACATGAACAGGCAACCTATCTCTTTTCAGGGAGATATCGAAATAAAAAGGGAAGAAGAAAAGTAACAAAAAATCCACCCTGGCGGTGGATTTTTTAGGGGAAGATGCAGGCACTGAATTTATAATTTCTCTTTCAGGCTTGCGGGGAGATAAAACGTATCATTCTTGTCGATATATACCACCACCGAGCCGATATCAAATGGTTTTCCATTCTTTTTCGCAACCGATGAAAAGGCCGGTATTTCCAATGTATCCTTCCCTTTTTTGACAACCAGTAGGGGGAAGTCTGGATTCGATTTATCAATCGAATAACTCATGCCCGAGAACACGTGGGCATGATTCACGAAAATACGGTCGGATAAATCCTGTAACGATGTAGAGAGACCGGATACCTGTTGTAGGTAACGGTTCACCTGCATATTTGTTAAATGACCTTTGGGTACATCGCCCTGGGGATGGTAGGCGGCGAGAAGTACTTCCTCACCCGTGTGGCCTCCTGTCGTGAAACCGAAGCAGCTGCGAGAGTTGAGAATGTTCACAATATTGTGCGCCAGGTTGTTGCTGGTACCCACTTTCGTGTAATCACCTTCCTGATAGTTTTTGGAAGAGAGCAGCGTCTGCAGCTCTTCATCGGTGATATCGATATCGGTATATTTTTTGAAGGTGGCTTTGATGTTCTCCGGTTTTGTTTTCACCAGGATCGACTCAAGCCCGTTGGCGCTCAGTTTAATCTTTGATACTGCCCCAAACAATTGAGCCAGAGAGAGCTTGTCGTAACCGGGACAGTTGTTTGAGCCAATCGTGAAACCGCTGTTGCCGTGGTCGGAAAGGATGATGACCGCTGTATTCCCATCGTTTTTGGCAAATTCCATTACTTTGCCCACCGCTTCATCAAAAGCCAGAAACTCGTTGATGATGGTGGCTGCATCGTTGGCATGGGCTGCCCAGTCGACCTGACTTCCTTCCACCATCAGGAAGAAACCTTCCTCTTTTTTCGACAGAAGCTGGAGTGCCTTTTCGGTCATCTCTGCCAGCGAAGGAACTTTGTCGGGATTTCTGTCCATATCGTATGGCAGTGCCTTATCACCAAACAGTGCCCAAACTTTTCCGTCTCCCGCATAATGAAGCAGTGCATTCCGATCGTCGCTGATGAGTGTAGTGCCGTTGTTCTTGAAATGCTGTTTGATATCCCCCGTGAGGATACCGTTTCCACCGCCAAACATCACATCCAGATTTTGGTATGCCATCTGCGATGCCAGTGCGGAGTAGTTGCTTCTTTTGTAATGGTGTGCCGAGAAGTCGGCCGGTGTGGCGTGGGGAAATTCACAGGTAACAACCAGTCCCACCGCTTTTTGTTTTTCTATTTTCAAGGCTTCCAGAATGGTGGCCGCAGGTTGCCAGGTGCGTGACGGGTCTGTCTGAAAAAGATCATTCTCCGATACCTCGGGGTGGATGGCAACGTTGCCCGATTGTTGTAAAACACCGGTAGCGTAGGTTGACCCGGTGGGAGCAGAGTCGCCGATAGGAGCGTTGGAGGAGAAGGTGGTTACTGTGCCCGTAAAATAAGGATCCACATGCAATCCTTCACCCAGGTTGTTATAGAATTTGAACCAGCGGGCAGCAGAATAGACACCGACGGAAGTACCATCGGGAATCATGACGATGACATTTTTTACAGGTTTTACTTCCTGTGCAAAAAGTGCAGCGGAAATAAACCACAGTGATAACAGGATATTTATTTTTCTCATCGAATCGTTGTTTTATTTTTTGAAGTAAACATACAAAGTTACGAAATAGTTGTTACGTTTTTGTCAAGATTCACAAAACAGGTATTTTGTCATGTTTCACAGGCGGTAAAACTGCTCGATTTTCCTTATATTTGTACTTTTAAAAAAATAACAGCATGGGAAGTAGAAAACCCCTGATATTGATCACCAATGATGATGGCTATCAGGCGAAGGGAATTGTATCGCTTACCGCAGCGATGAAAGGATTGGGTGAGATCATTGTGTTTGCACCCGATTCACACCGTTCGGGTATGTCGTGTGCCATATCCCCCTCACAGCCTCTCCGGGCACGGATGATGCACCGCGAAGAAGACCTGAAAGCATATGTGTGTAACGGGACACCCGTTGACTGTGTGAAACTGGCGTTGAATGAATTTGTGGATCGAAAACCCGATCTGTTGGTCTCCGGGATTAATCACGGCTCCAATGCAGGTATCAGCGTACTCTATTCGGGAACGATGGGCGCTGCCATTGAGGGTTGTGTGTTCGATGTACCCTCTATCGGCTTCTCGCTCTGCGATTTCACCCCCGATGCTGATTTCTCGGCCACGGTCGCGGTTGCGCGAAAACTGGCCATGAAGGTACTGGAGACCGGTCTTCCCAAAGGTGTTTGTCTGAACGTGAACGTACCTATGGGGGAGGTGAAAGGTACCCGGGTGACCACGCAAACGCAGGGGAAATGGGTGAACGAATATTACCGGTCGAAAGATGGATCGGGCAGGGATGTCTTCTGGATGACGGGTAATTTCGAGAACTGGGAGGAGGAAAACGATAACAGCGATGAGTGGGCGTTGGCCAACGGATATGCAGCAGTTGTGCCGGTGAAGATTGATATGACCGCCTACGATTTTGTGCCGGAACTGAAAAAATGGAACATTTAACTTACCGCTTATAACTTACCGCTTACCGCTAAAAATATGAAACGAGCATGAACATGATTTTCACACAAGTACATGATCAAAGCGAGTTCCATACGACCTTAATGTAAAAGAATAAAATATTATCGTATGAAATACTACATCATTGCAGGAGAGGCATCTGGCGATTTGCATGCATCCAACCTGATGCAATCGCTCAAAGAGCTGGATAAGGAAGCTGATTTCCGCTTCTTTGGGGGAGACCTGATGCAATCAAAAGGAGGCACCCTGGTCAGGCATTACCGTGAGATGGCTTTTATGGGTATCGTCCCGGTGATTTTGCATGCCCGAACGATCCTCCGCAATTTAACCTTCTGCCAGCGGGATATTGCAGCATACCGTCCCGATGCGGTGATACTGGTAGATTATCCCGGTTTCAACCTGAAAGTGGCGAAATATGTGAAAACCCGATTGGGCATTCCGGTATATTATTATATATCCCCCAAGGTGTGGGCCTGGAAAGAGTATCGTGTGAAATCGTTTAAGAAATATGTAGACGAAATGATCTGCATCCTTCCTTTTGAAGTGGATTTTTTCAGAAAACATCAGTACAGGGTGCATTATGTAGGGAACCCTACGGTAGATGCTATTGCGCACAGAGATTATCAGGAGGAGTCTTTCGATGATTTTGTGGCTGCGCACCATCTCGAAAATAAACCCATCATCGCGCTGCTGGCTGGAAGCCGGAGGCAGGAGATTGCCAGTAATCTGCCGGCCATGCTGGAGGCAGTGAAAGGTTTCGCCGGGGATTATCAGATTGTGGTAGCGGGTGCGCCGGGAATTGACCCTCTGTTTTACAAAGACTTTGAGCGCACATTCCCGGCTGTAAAAGTGCTGTTTAACCGTACCTACCGCATTTTGGCACAATCTGACGCAGCTCTGGTAACCTCGGGCACAGCCACGCTCGAAACGGCTCTGCTGAATGTTCCACAGGTGGTCTGCTACCGGATGGCTATGCCGAAACTGACCTGGTGGGGGTTCAAACATATTCTTCATACTCCTTTCATTTCACTCGTAAACCTGATTTGCGGACGTGAGGTTGTTAAAGAACTCTTTGCGAAATTTTTCACGGTGGATAATATCCGCAAGGAGCTCAAGCAGCTTCTTCACGTACAGAGTTACCGGCGAAACATGCTTGACAATTACAGGGAGATGCGGGACATGCTTGGTGAACCGGGTACATCGGACAGGGCAGCCGGCATTATTTACCGGAAATTGCTCTCCTGAGCAGGGGAAGTACTGCTCCTCCGCTCTGTCGCACGATATGCATATTCCATCATTGCTTCCTGTCAAATGGATAAAATAATCTCTTCGAATATGCATTTTTTTTCTCATTTTCGTTTTCTTTGTATAGATAAAAAAAATAACAAAATGAAAGTAGGTATTCTTACATCAGGCGGAGACGCTCCCGGTATTAACGCAACCATACGTGGCGTGGGTAAAACAGCCATTAATAATTATGGGATGCAAGTAATTGGTATCCTGAATGGTTTTTCCGGGATATTGTATAAGGATACCGTTGAGTTGACCGACCCGTCCCTCTCCGGCATCCTGAATATAGGAGGTACGATTCTGGGAACGGCACGTGAAAAAGTGTTCCGCAAGATGATTACCTCTCTCGATGAGAAAGACAGGGAACAGATTAAGAATGCCTATCACGAACTGGGGCTCGATTGTCTGGTGTGCATTGGCGGCAATGGTACGCAACGCACCACTTATATGCTCTCCGAGATGGGCCTGAATGTGATCGGGGTACCCAAAACCATTGATAACGATGTCTATGGTACCGACATTACTTTTGGTTTTGATACTGCCGTGAATATCGCCACCGAAGCCATTGACCGGCTTCACTCCACGGCCAGCTCCCACCGCCGTGTGATGGTGATTGAAATGATGGGGCATCATGCCGGATGGATCACCCTCTATGCCGGTATGGCCGGAGGAGCGGACATCATTCTTCTGCCTGAACTGGGCTACAACATGAAAGTTGTCATCGACAAAATCACGAAGCGGATGGAGATGGGCAAAGCATATTCCATCGTAGCTGTTGCCGAAGGTATCGAGGTGCCCACCAAAGAAAGGCCGGCGCTCTATTTTGCCCGTGAGATTGAAGAGCAGACGGGATTTGAAACGCGGGAGACTGTCCTGGGCTATACGCAGCGCGGCGGATCACCTTCACCATACGATCGGATTTTGGGTACACTGTTGGGCGGACATGCTGCAGAGCTGATCCATCAGGGGAAGTTCGGAAGAATGGTTGCCCGGTTGGGCAATACCATCTCTGATGTACCATTGTCGGAAGTAGCCGGGAAACTGCGGCTGGTGACGGCCGATACCGATCTGGTGATGCAGGGCAAGAGGATGGGTATCTCCTTCGGCGTTTTATAAACCGAAAAAAAGCATTTTCGGGTGCCTCGTATAATATCAGGATTCCTCCGGATTTTCACCGGCTTTATCAGGAACAGTAGGAGGTTCCTGTAACAGGTTGAACGATTCAGATGAATCCTCTTTTACTGCTTCGGTGAGTGCCTCCTGCAGTTCGTTGCTCTCCCTCAGTTTGCGGATAGCCACCTTTGCGGCCATCTGATGCGACTCTTTTTTGGAATATCCCTTTCCTGAACCGACCTCAACGCCCGCTACTTTCACGCACGAGATAAATACAGGGTTGTTTTGGGCATCATAAGAGGCGTCGGTCACTTCAAAGAACACCTCAACCTTGTTTTTTTGTCCCCATTCAATGAGGCGCGATTTGAAGTCGACCTCACTCTTCAATACATTATCGATGTTTAAATGTTGCTTGATGAGTGTTTCGAAAACGAACTTTTTGGCAACCCTGTATCCCTGGTCAAGATAGATAGCGCCAATCAATGCTTCCAGCGCATCCCCGTAGATGTTGGTGTTGTGAGCCAGGTTACGTGTCGATGAAATGATGAGTTTATCGAGCCCCAGCTCAACGGCTAATTTGTTGAGCGTCTCTCTTTGCACAATTCGGGAACGCGTGCTGGTGAGGAACCCTTCCTTTTTATGCTCAAACTTTTTATACAGGATATCGGCAACGATGGCATCAAGGATAGCATCGCCCAGAAATTCCAGGCGTTCATTATTCACCCATCTTCCTTTCTTCGAGCGAACAGAGGAGGATCGATGCGTCATGGCTTCCCTGTAGAGACCTATCCTGTCAGGGTAGAATCCCAATACGTTGTAAAACGAAAGATAAGGCTCTTTTCCTTTATGCGGAAGAGCCTTGATCCTTTTTACGAATCTTCTTAACACACTACTGGTTGTATTGCTTGAGAATTACACTTGCGTTGTGTCCCCCAAAGCCAAAAGTGTTAGATAACGCAGCTCTTATCTCTCTTTTTTGAGCTTTGTTGAATGTAAAATTTAACTGATAGTCAATTTCGGGATCATTATCCCCATCTTCATGGTTAATAGTGGGGGGAACAATTTGGTCCCTGATTGCCAGGATGCTGAACATGGCCTCCAGCGCTCCTGCTCCACCCAGAAGGTGGCCGGTCATTGATTTGGTAGAGCTGATGTTCAGTTTGTAGCTGTAGTCGCCGAACACATCGAGGATAGCTCTTACTTCCGAGATATCTCCGACGGGTGTGGAGGTACCATGGACGTTGATATAGTCGATATCTTCGGGCCTCATTTCGGCATCTTCCAACGCGTTCCGCATCACCAGCTTGGCGCCCAGTCCGTCGGGATGGGAGGCGGTGAGGTGATAGGCATCGGCCGACATGCCGCCGCCCGCTACCTCTGCATAGATGGTGGCACCCCGTGCGATGGCATGTTCCAGCTCCTCCAGGATGAGCGCTGTTCCTCCTTCACCGATCACGAACCCGTCGCGACTGGCGCTGAAGGGACGGGATGCTGTCAGAGGACTATCGTTGCATGTGGAGAGGGCGTGCATTGCATTGAATCCGCCCACAGCCGACGGGCTAATGGTAGCTTCGGCGCCTCCGGTGACGATCACATTGGCTTTGCCCAGACGAATAAGGTTAAACGCATCGACGATGGCGTTGGTAGATGAAGCACAAGCCGAAACGGTGGCGTAGTTGGGACCTCTCAGTCCATAAATCATAGAGATATGCCCTGCAGCAATATCCGCTATCATTTTCGGAATGAAAAAGGGATTGAACCTTGGTCCTTTCTCTTTGTTGAGGTAGTAATCACCTACTTCGTCTTCAAATGTTCTTATTCCTCCGATTCCTGCAGAAAAAATCACCCCGATACGATCTCTGTTTTCTTTCTCCAGATCGAGTCCCGAATTGCCCATCGCTTCTTTTGCTGCATGGATGGCCAATTGGGCATAACGGTCATATTTTCTTGCTTCCTTCCGATCGAACAGATCGTTGGGATCGAAATCTTTTACTTCGCAGGCAAACTGTGTTTTAAAAAGCGATGCATCAAAATGAGTAATAGGCCCGGCGCCACTCTTACCCGCTAAGGCATTTCTCCACGTTATTTCAACGTTGTTCCCCAGCGGAGTAATTGCCCCCAGGCCTGTTACTACTACTCTCTTTAACTCCATGAATAAGATGGATTATTTCGCGTGTTGTTCTACATAAGAAACAGCATCACCCACAGTGGAGATTTTTTCTGCTTGATCATCAGGAATTGAAATATTGAATTCTTTTTCGAATTCCATGATCAATTCTACTGTGTCCAGAGAGTCTGCTCCAAGATCATTCGTGAAACTTGCTGTTTCGGTAACTTCTGATTCTTCAACACCTAATTTGTCGACAATGATCGATTTTACTCTTTGTGCTACTTCGGACATAACTTTCGATATTAATTAATAAATAAAATTTTATTCTTAAATTTGCGATTGCAAAGTAACGCATTTTTTCTCTAATTGTGCAAACTTTTGTCGATTAAAATCAAAAAAAATGCACAAAACACCTTTTTTTGTGCAAAAAATCGTGTTATTTATGATCCGTATCGCCATTTTTGCGTCAGGTAGCGGCAGTAATGCCGAGAATATTGCCATATATTTCAGGAATCGGAATGATATTGGGATTTCAGTCATTGTATCCAATAAAAGAGATGCCCATGTGCATGAACGAGCCAAAAAGCTGGGTATCCCCTCCTATACATTCAGCAAGGCTGAGTTCGATGAGGGCACCGCGGTACTGGATACCCTGTGTGAATACAAGACGGATTTCATTGTGCTGGCCGGATTTCTGCTGAAAGTTTCACAACCTCTGCTTGATGCCTTTCCCGGACGGATTGTGAATATACATCCGGCACTGCTTCCTAAATACGGCGGTCAAGGAATGTATGGCGACAGGGTGCACCGGGAGGTAGTTGCCGCCGGAGAGACAAAGTCGGGAATCACCATTCATTATGTGAATGAACAATATGACGAGGGAGACATTATTTTCCAGGCAACCTGCGATCTGCAGCCGGAGGATACGCCCGAAGAGGTGGCCCGTAAGGTGCATGAGCTGGAGTATATCCATTTCCCGAAAGTGATTGAATCTGTGGTGGAAAAAATCAATGACGGGCTACGGGCTATATGAAAATAAATTGTATCTTTGCGATCCATTTTGCGGCTGTGGCGTAATTGGTAGCCGCGCCAGACTTAGGATCTGGTGACGAGAGTCGTGGGGGTTCGAGTCCCTTCAGCCGCACAGATGAAATTGCTCCATTAGAAGGAAAATAAATTATGATGGAAAAGTTTTTATTGTTAGCTCTTTTTGGCATTGCCATGGCCCATTGAGAGGGAGTAGCTGTCTCATCCCTTTCCTGTTCTTTTGTCATAATGAAACCACTCAATTTTGCGTTTGTTTGATTGCGGGTCGAAGTTAGTGAATATTTCTTTTTGGCAAAGCGCATTCCATTTATTTCCAGACGTTGCGGTAAAAAACCGCCGGCTTTAGCCGCTTATACTTTAGTCGGCTTTAGCCGAAGTATAACCCACCTACTTCAGTGGGTGGGTGTTGAGTTCAAAATGTTAAAGATAATGACAGATATATAATTTGTTGATTTTGGACATAGGGGGAAGACTCCAAAGCTATAAAAATCTTTATAAGCCAAATTTACCAGTACACCCCGATAATCCCCAAAAAGTAATTTTTTCTTCATAAAAAATTAACCGGTCTGTAACATTAATAGTAGTTCTTTGTAACTTCATTTTTGGGTTATTAACTGTTAATTTATTTATGAAAAGAGAAAAGAGTAAAAGTTTCGTTTTTATGCTGATAATATGGGTTTGGCTATTCGTTGCCGGTCATGTTGCAGCACAGGATAACAGGATTACGGGAAATGTGGCAGACGACAGGGGGATGCCACTCATTGGCGTGAATGTGGTTGAAAAAGGTACAACCAACGGTACGGTAACAGACATAAATGGGAACTATAGCTTACAGATCCCTGCCGGCGCTACATTGGTTTATTCTTATATCGGTTTCTCCAATCAGGAAGTGCAATGGAACGGACAGGTACCGTTTAATATCGTTCTGCAGGAAGATTCCGAAATGCTCGGAGAGTTGGTCGTGATCGGATATGGTACCCAGCGAAAAGTAAATCTCTCCGGAGCTGTCGACCAGGTA
>JBDKRY010000028.1:0-5784 GCA_039683155.1 Proteiniphilum sp. | reverse complement strand
TTTAATGTGATCTTATGCAAGATCCCTGATCATATCAATGATCTGTTTCCCAATCTCGTCTGCTTCTTCCTGCGTGTGTGCCTCGGAATAAACCCGGATAATCGGTTCGGTATTGGATTTTCGCAGATGCACCCATTTATCCGGAAAATCGATCTTCACACCGTCGATATCGGTTACTTTCTGGTCACTGAATTTTTCTTTCATTTTTTCCAGTATTGTATCCGTATCGATATCGGGCGTGAGTTCCACTTTTTGCTTGGACATGAAATAGGCAGGCAGCGATTTCTTCAGCGCTGAAGGTGTCTTTCCCGATTTGGCGAGATAGGTGAGAAACAATGCGATGCCCACGAGCGCATCACGTCCGTAATGCGAGGCCGGGTAGATAATGCCGCCGTTTCCTTCGCCGCCAATGACGGCATCTACCTCTTTCATTTTCGTGACAACGTTCACTTCTCCCACCGCGGCAGCATAATAGGTGCCGCCTCGTTCGAGGGTGATATCCCGCAGTGCACGGCTCGAACTGAGATTGGATACCGTGTTGCCCGGGGTGTGCTGCAGAATATAATCGGACACCGCCACCAGGGTATATTCTTCTCCAAAGGGCTCACCGTCTTCGCAATAGATAGCCAGCCTGTCCACATCGGGATCCACGGCAAAACCCACGTTCGCCCTGGAGCTGCGGGTGAGGGAAGAGAGCTCCGTAAGATGCCGGGGCAACGGCTCCGGGTTGTGAGAGAAGTTGCCATGTGGGGCACAGTGCAACTTGAAGATCTCCTTTACCCCTAACGCATACAATAATTCGGGAATGGCGAGGCCGCCCACTGAATTTACACAGTCTACCGCTACCCTGAAATTGGCTGCCCTGATAGCCTCTTTATCCACCAACTGGAGCGATAGAACGCTTTGGATGTGTGTATGGAGATATTGTTTTTGGGAAATATTACCCAGTTCATCTACCGGTGAGAACGAAAAATCCACCGCTTCGGCAATCGCAAGAATTTCCTTTCCTTCTTCCGCATTGAGGAATTCTCCCCTGTGGTTGAGCAGTTTCAGGGCATTCCATTGTTTGGGGTTATGGCTTGCAGTGATGATGATGCCGCCGGCTGCTTTTTCCTTTGTGACGGCAATCTCCGTGGTGGGTGTAGTGGCCATTCCGATGTCGGTCACATCACAGCCCATACCCATCAGTGTGCCGGTAATGATTCGGTGCACCATTTCTCCGGAGATGCGGGCGTCGCGGCCCACCACAATTCTGGGCCTTTTTTCCGGTGATGCTTTTCTGATGAAGGCTGCATAGGCTGCCGTAAATTTTACAATATCAAGCGGCGTAAGATTTTCTCCCGTTTCTCCGCCAATTGTACCTCTGATACCCGATATGGATTTGATCAATGTCATAGTGGTTCTTCTTTACTGATAAATGATTGTGACAAATGAAACGTCCTCTTCAAGAGATGGATGGTGGAAACCTGTCAATAGTGATTCTCGAACCGGTATTGTACCATTTCATAGTAGGTAGGCTCATACTGGGACTGATCATAGGAAGAACCCATGTTGAAGGGGACGATCATTTTTACTTTTCCATTGTGGCCCACATAGCTCAGGGGAACTACCCATCCCGGCGTCGCATAATTGCTTTTGGTGGATGAATTTACGGGGCCGATGAATACAATCACTTCCGGATAAAGACTGTTGGAATTGGAGTATCGGGTGGTGTCATCGGTGTTGAAGTAGTGCAAACCGCTGAAACGTACATAGACTTCTTCTTTCCATTGTAGCTTTTGGTTCGTATCGCCGTAGGCAATAATATGAAAATAGACACCTGTCGCGGGGTCTTTATAAAATTCGTTCACTTCGAAGGTGCTGTCTGCAGGAAAGTCACTGAGAATAGTGAGATTGTTGGATTTAATGAACAGGTCAATGGCTTTTTCTTCTCGTTTCAGATAATCGGCATAGGTCATGGTATCCGAGCAGGAAACAGTAAGAAACAAGAATCCGGAGAGTATGATTACAATGAAATGTAAATGTAAATGTAAATGCTTCATATAGGTCTGCTGTATAAATGATATGAACGTTATTGTTAAGCTAAATGTGCAAAGCCAGGCTTGCTTGGACTTTGCCATAGCGAGAATTGAAAATCGAGGAGCGAAAGCGACTCAATTGAAAATCGAGGAGCGAAAGCGACTCAAAACGACTAACTTTAGTGAACGTTTTCGTTAAGCAAGAGCGGAGCAAACTTGTTTGTTCTGCCGAGCGCAGAAAACGACTAACTTTAGTGAATTACAAAAGTACACAATCTGCTTTAAAAAAACAGCCGTTTGGCGTAAATAAAAATTATCGATCTTTAAAAAGGAATTACAGTTGGTTGATTGCTTCTTTCAGTTTCTTTTCATAACTTTTGAGACCCTCGGCGTACACCTGGAGCGCATCTTCGAAGGTTCCGTAAAACTCGCCGCCCGACGCATTCAGGTGCCCACCGCCGTTGAAGAACTCCGCTGCAAATTCGTTGCATGGGAATGTGAGCTGCGAACGAAAGGAGAGCTTTATCAGCCCTTCGTCCTCCCTGATGAATGTGGAGAAGATGATGTTTTTGATGCTGAGCGGATAATTCACGAATCCTTCCGTATCGCCTTTGCTGAAGTTAAACTGTGCCTGGTCGTCCCGCGAAAGATAGATGAGAGCCGCGTGTAAATCGTGATAGATCTCCATCCGTTGCGACAAGGTGAACCCTAGCAAACGAAACCGTGCTTCTGAATAATTGTTGTACACACGGGAATAGATGACATCTTTGTCAATGTTCTTGCGCAACAGCAGGCTGATGATCTCAAAGATTTCCGGGTCACTGGAGTTGTAGGTGAAGCCCCCGGTGTCGGTCATCATGCCGCAATAGATGCATTCGGCTTCAGCCTGTGTCAGTTCTTCATATTGGCCTGCCTGAAACAAAAGCCGGAATATGAGTTCGCTGGTAGAGGATATTTCAGGATGGGACACGACAATATCAAATTTTTCTTCGGGAAAAGGATGGTGATCTATCAGGATCTTCTTTGCCGGGGATGTTTCCAGGTAAGTGCCCATGTCTCCCACTCTTTTGGGAATATTGTAATCGAGCGCAAAAATAAGTCCCGCGTTATGGAGAATATGTTGTGCCGCTGCAGGATTGTACTCATACACTTCAATCTCGCCGGCACCCTTCATCCATTTTAGAAAATAAGGGAAAGAGTTGGGCACGATGATCCGTACCTGTTTCCCCCTGCCTTTGAGATAATGATACAACGCGAGTGAGGATCCCAGCGCATCGCCATCGGGTGAAAGGTGTGTGGTGATAACGATCTTCTCTGATCTCTCTATGATATCCATGATCGCTGTCACCTTTTGTGGCGGGATTACATCGGAGATCGACTCTGTAAAATTCATTTTTTTGTGTAGCCTTTTGACGTTAAGGGGCAAAGGTACGAATAATTTACGGAAAAGGCGCCTTTTTGTGTGACATCGTGCACGTCAATTCCCAACTGTTGGTATTCGGCATTCATCCGGTTTGCAGCTCTGCGAGGGATTGAACTGTCCAGGACAATGACGGAGGGATTGAAAAGATTACGCAGTTGCTCCATGGAAAAAAAGGCATTCTGTGAGAGGATGAGCACGTCTGCCTGGAAAGGTTTATCTGCGTGGTAACCTGCCATTGAACTATCCGACAGGCGGAGGATACGTCTTCCTGGATGAGGAAGGATCCCGTTCTCGGGAATCTCCAGAAAATGGCGCTTACCATTGACATACAGGGCTATTTCACTTTTGTCGGTCTGATTGAATACAACGAGCTGCGGAACCGATTGTCCGATCTTACCGTGCATGACTGTCAGTTGAAAAACAAAGAGGGATGCCAAGGCGATGATAAGCGGTCGGGAACGATGTGTAAAGAGAAATTGAGCAAAAAGAAAGATAAAGGTAAAGAGCAGCAGGAGCTGGAACAATGAGATATAGCTGTTGGAAAGCTGTGAAAAGGGAAGTGATTCCGCGATATAGACAATGCGCAGTGTGATGCCGGAGAGTGTTTCCGCAATCCACTGTAAAACAGACTGAACCGCTTCGGTGAAACCGGTATGCAAAACAGGAATTGAGCCGACTGTGATAAGGACAATGGCGGCATAGATAATAATCCCGATCAGTGGGACCACGAGCAGGTTGGTGATGAAAAACCAGGTGGGGAAGGTGCCAAAATAGTAAAGTACCAGCGGGAAGACGCCCAGCTGAGCAGCAGTGGATACCGTAAACAGATTCCACACATATTTCACGGCCCTGTTTTTGGGAGCATACAAGGCCTGTAGTTTCGGCTGGAAACAGAGGATAGCTGCCACGGCGCCGAAGCTCATCTGGAAGCTCACATCGAACAGACTGAAAGGATGGAGAATGAGGATGAAAAATGCGGCAGCAGCCAGCGTGTTATACGTAAATCCTTTCATATGCTGCATGTTGCCCAGACAGAAGATGGTGAGCATGATGGTTGCTCTCACCACGGATGCCGATCCGCCCGCCACGAAAACGTACAACCAAAGCAGGAGGATGACAAGCCATTGCCGGAGGATGTATCTTCTGCCCGATTTCCCCAAAAAGGAGAACAGCAGGTTGATCACCCCATAAATAATACCTACATGCAGTCCGCTCACTGCCAGCACGTGCGCTGTGCCGGAAGCGCGGAATGCTTCCTGCAGGTCGTCTGACAGATCGGACTTATAACCGAGCGTTAGTGCCGAGATGAACGCACAGGTTTCTTTATCACTGATCAGGGAACGGTACATATGCAGCGCTCTTTCCCGTAACCGTTGTGCCTGCACCGGAATGGCGTGCGATTGTCTGCCGGTTTTCTGCCAATTTATTTCGGATATATATGCGGAGCCGGTGAAACCTTTGATTTTCATGAATCTGACATAATCGAAATCATCGGGATTGCCAAAGTTGCGGAATGGCTGCAATCTGGCATAGAAAAGGATCTCATCGCCGGGTTTCAGCTCCCTGGCTGCAGGGTCTTGTGCAAGATATAATTTTATTTTTCGCTGAAAAGGATAGGATGTCTTTACATTACAGGCGATAGAACGGGGTTTCACTTCAGGGATATCGAGCACGGTGCCTGTATAATATTGTGAAACTTCGGGAAAGACAAATTGTGATTCTTTTTCATGGGTCCGATATTGCAAAATGGAAAGAGAGCACAAAAAAAGACAGACTCCGGCGCCGAAGATCCATCTGTGTTTGTACTGGTTTTTATCTCCAATAAAATAGGAAAGGAGCATGAGCAGCAGTCCCAATATACTCAAACGAAGCGCATCGGATATTTCTACAGGGAAAAGCAAGCCCAATAAAATTCCTGTAATTACCGGCAACAAAAGCCGCAGGAATGGCGTTTTTCCGATAAAAGCGTTCATTCTTTTACGTGTCTGAAAAAACAAATTCAGAAGGGGGTACAGCCTTGAATATATGATGCAATGAAGCTGTCAGGGTTGAAAAGGAAATCACTTTACAGTGCCCGCAGCAGACGAATGGTTTCCTCCGGGTCGTCCGAAGAAAAAATGAAACTTCCCGCGACAAGCACGTCGGCACCTGCGTCAACAAGCCTTCTGCCAGTGTCGAGGTTCACTCCGCCGTCCACTTCAATAAGGGTAGAAGTTTGTTGCCTTAGAATCATCTCTTTGAGCTGACTTACTTTCCTCACGGAATGCTCAATAAATTGCTGTCCCCCGAAACCGGGATTTACAGACATCAGCAGCACCATATCCACATCGGGTAGGATATCCT
>JBDKRY010000027.1:0-2982 GCA_039683155.1 Proteiniphilum sp. | reverse complement strand
TAGGGGTCTATTTTTTGCTTTTTTTCATTGGGGGTTATGTCCTCTATGCTTCCATATTTGCGATGTTTGCCTCTGCCGTGGACAGTGAAGAAGATACCAGTCAGTTTATGACACCGGTTACGCTGATCATTGTATTTGCCTTCTTCGCCGGATTTTACAGCGTAAGCAACCCTGACGGCCCGTTGGCATTTTGGGCATCGGTCATTCCATTCAGCTCACCCATCGTGATGATGGTGCGCATACCTTTTGGAATTCCTTTGTGGGAAAAATTATTGTCGCTCGGGTTGCTATATGGCACATTTATATTGATCTCGGTCTTTGCTGCCAAAATTTACCGGGTGGGCATTCTGATGTACGGGAAAAAACCATCGTGGAAAGAAATGATGAAATGGTTAAAATATAAATAGCTTTCTGTTGCATCCAACAACACCAAAAGCGTTTGCAGGACTGAGAAAGTTAGATATAAATAATTTTTTTGTTGGGTCTCATTGCTCATGAAACAAACAAAAAGATGTACATTTGTTGAATTATAAACAATTGTCCTACACAGAGGTTGTTTTTCAAACATAATCTTAAACACTTGCATGATCTTTGGAAATTGCGCAGGTGTTTTTTACATGAGCCGGTCGATCTGCAGGGAAAGTCTTTATGCTTGATTTTTGCCGCTGTTCCCGGTTCCCAAAAACAAATAATATGAGATTCGAAAAAATGCATGCCGCCGGCAATGACTATATTTATGTCAACCTGTTTGAGGAAAAGGTTGAAAACCCCGGAGAACTGTCCCGCCGGCTGAGTGACCGCCATTTTGGGGTGGGAAGTGACGGACTTGTTCTTATCGGACCAGCTGAAGAGGGTGGTGATTTTTCCATGCAGATGTTCAATGCCGATGGCAGCGAGGGATTGATGTGTGGAAATGCGGCGAGATGTGTCGGGAAATTTCTGTACGAGAGAGGACTGACGACCAGAACGGAGATTGCCTTACATACCCAATCGGGGATCAAGTATCTGACCTTGACGGTTGATCCCGCCACCGGCAAGGTAGAACGTATCCGGGTGAATATGGGAAAAGCTGCGTTCACCGCTTCAGATTTGCTTCGCTCTCAGATCACTCTGCCTGAAATGGTTGATTATCCTGTGCAGATTGACGAGCAATGGTACCGGATCACCTTCGTCTCGATGGGCAATCCCCATGCGGTAATCTTCATGAACGATATGGATTCGCTGGAGATTGAAAAGATAGGGCCGAAGATTGAGCATCTCAACCTGTTTCCCGAACGCACGAATGTGGAGTTTATCGAAGTGGCAGACCGGACACATCTGAAGATGCGGGTCTGGGAGAGGGGCAGCGGCGAGACCCTTGCCTGCGGGAGTGGCGCCTGCGCTGCGGTGGTGGCCGGTGTGATCACGAACCGCTGTGATCCGAAAGCTTCAGTACAGTTAAAAGGAGGGATTCTTGAAGTTGAGTGGGAGAGAGACCACAATCAGGTCTTCCTTACCGGCGATGCACATTTTGTATTTAAAGGAGAGGTTTTTTAATGTGCCAATGAGCCAATGAGTGAATGAGCCAATGAGATTGAATAATGTGCTAATTTATCAATCAGTAAATCGTTAAATCAACAAATCGCTAAATCAAATAAATGTTCCAAATCAACGAAAATTACCTTCAACTCAATCAGAGTTACCTGTTCAGCACTATCGCTACAAAAGTTGAAAAATTCAGTTCTTCTCATTTCGGTACCGACCTTATCCGTCTGGGGATCGGAGATGTGACGCTGCCGCTATCACCTGCGGTGATCAATGCGTTGCACAGTGCCGTCGATGAGATGGCCGCAAAAGAAACTTTTCGCGGCTATGGACCGGAACAGGGGTATGGTTTTCTGCGGGAGAAGATCGCAGAGATCGATTTCAGGCAAAGAGGGATTGATATTTCAGCGGATGAGATCTTTGTGAGCGACGGCTCGAAAAGTGATACGGGTAACATCGGCGATATCCTGGGTGATGATAATGTGGTGGCCATCACCAACCCGGTCTATCCGGTCTATCTGGACACCTCCATTATGCGTATCGGGAAATCCGATAAATTACTGCTGCTCTCCTGCAACGCGGAGAATGGTTTTCTGCCTGAAATTCCATCGGAACGGGTTGATGTTATCTATCTCTGTTATCCCAACAATCCCACCGGGACGGTCATGACAAAGACTGAGCTGAAGAAATGGGTGGATTGGGCTCTGGAAAATGACGCACTGATCCTGTACGATGCGGCTTATGAAGCATATATCCAGGATGAGGATGTGGCAAAAAGTATCTACGAGATTGAAAATGCGGAACAGTGTGCCATTGAGTTTCGCTCTTATTCCAAGAATGCGGGTTTCACCGGGCTGCGGTGCAGCTATACGGTCGTACCCGATGCGTTGAAGGTCCGCATACAGAACGGTGAACAGGTTTCGCTGCATGGCTTGTGGAACCGGAGGCAGTCCACCAAATTCAATGGTACCGCCTATGTTGTACAGCGTGCTGCCGAGGCGGTGTACTCCTCACAGGGACAGCTGGAAATGCGGGAGATGATTGGATACTACATGCACAATGCGAAGCTGATCCGCGATGGATTGATCGAAAAAGGATGGACCCTGTTCGGTGGTGAAAATGCACCCTATATCTGGCTGAAATGCCCCGGTGACATGGATTCCTGGACATTCTTCGATCGTTTACTGGCTGAATGCCATATCGTGGGTACACCCGGTGTGGGCTTTGGCTCCGCCGGAGAAGGCTACTTCCGGCTGACCGCCTTCAACAGCCGGGAAAAGACTGCTGAAGCCATCCAACGGATCAAAGAATGGAATCTTTAATAAATATGCATGAATAGGAGTTTCGGATATCACTGTAGCAGAACATTATTAATGAGTCAGAGAAATAGCTGTAGCCGCAGCTTCTGTTCATTTTTTATTATTTGGGGTGCATTCCGTATCTTTGCATGCTAAAATC
>JBDKRY010000026.1:0-7886 GCA_039683155.1 Proteiniphilum sp. | reverse complement strand
TTCGGATAAAAAAAGACGATTCTCAAGGTTAATAAAACTTAAAATATGGCAATTACTTTTCAGACAGAAAATGTAGCACTCCCAAAAATAAAGAAAAGGGAAACGACGAACTGGCTTAAAACGGTGGCAGAAAGATATCACAAAAAAACAGGAGAAATTGCCTATCTTTTTTGTAACGATGCAAAAATACTGGAGATAAATCGTCAATATCTGCAGCATGATTTTTACACCGACATCATCACCTTCGATTATTCCGAAGGTAATATTATCTCGGGAGATATTTTCATTAGTCTCGATACGGTTCGTTCCAATTCACAAATGTATCACACCGATTTCGAAACGGAATTGCACCGGGTGATGATTCACGGAGTACTACATCTTTGCGGGATAAATGATCAATCGGAAGCAGAGCAAAAAGAGATGCGTGCAGCAGAAAATTCGGCCCTTGAACTCCTGAAAAATTCACCGCATTAAGTTATTATGTACCTTAAATCTTTGGGAATCATTCACATTTGTAAATTATCTCCGCACATTATGTCACATACACGCTCTATCCTGTTTTATAATACTGAAAAATTTTTACGCCACAATAGATGAACCGCGCACAATGGACGATAATTACGGTTTATCTGTGTATCTACCTGAAATAAAGACCATTTTTCTTCTATTATCCGGAATTAACATCCGGGTTCATCGCAACGTTTTCTTTTTTAGTATCTTTGCATCCTCAAATTACAAAAATGACTTTCAAATACGACATCATCGTTGTGGGTGCAGGACATGCCGGGTGTGAAGCAGCGGTGGCAGCTGCTAACCTGGGTTCAAAGGTGCTGCTCATCACCATGGATATGAACAAAATCGCCCAGATGAGTTGCAATCCCGCCGTGGGAGGAATTGCAAAAGGGCAGATCGTGCGTGAGATTGATGCCTTGGGGGGACAAATGGGCATTGTGAGTGATAAAACAGCTATTCAGTTCCGGATGCTGAACCGATCTAAAGGGCCTGCCATGTGGAGCCCCCGCGTGCAAAGCGACCGCATGAAGTACATTGATACATGGCGCGAAATCATCGAGAATACGCCCAATCTGTATATGTGGCAGGACATGGTCAACGGGCTTATTTTCGATAAAGCAACCGTCACCGGTGTAAAGACACGCATGGGTGTAGAATTTACAGCCAAAGCAGTGATCCTTACAAACGGCACCTTCCTGAACGGGTTGATCCATATCGGTAAAGTACAGATCGGCGGAGGACGCATCTCCGAACCGGCATCATCCGGCATGACCGAACAACTGCGTGATTTGGGATTCAAAACCGACCGTATGAAGACTGGCACACCTGTTCGAATCGATGCCAGAAGTGTGGATTTCTCTCTCCTTGAAGAACAAGAAGGTGAGGCTGATTTCCATAAATTTTCCTATTTACCCCGGGTAGAACGTACCCTGAAACAGCGCAGCTGCTGGATAGCCTACACATCGGAGGAGGTGCATGAGGCATTGCGCGAAGGGCTGCACGATTCCCCCCTCTATAACGGACAAATACAAAGTATCGGGCCTCGTTACTGTCCCAGCATCGAAACCAAAATCGTTACATTTGCCGAAAAGACAAGCCACCAGCTTTTTTTGGAACCGGAGGGTGAGACGACCCGTGAATATTATCTCAACGGCTTCTCCTCTTCCCTACCCCTGCAGACACAGTTAAAAGCATTGCAGCGTATACCGGCTTTCAGAGATGTACACATCTTCCGTCCGGGCTACGCCATAGAATATGACTTTTTTGATCCCACCCAATTGCACGCAACACTGGAAACGAAACCGGTTAAAAACCTTTTTTTCGCAGGTCAGATCAACGGGACAACCGGCTACGAAGAAGCAGCAGGACAGGGAATCATTGCAGGCATCAATGCCCACATCAACTGTCACGGAGGCGCCCCCTTTGTGCTACACAGAGACGAAGCCTACATAGGCGTACTGATCGATGACCTGATCACCAAGGGGGTGGATGAACCGTACAGGATGTTCACCTCCCGTGCCGAATACCGCACACTTCTTCGTCAGGATAATGCGGATGAAAGACTCACCCTGAAAGCCGGTGAACTGGGGCTTGCTGCAAGCGAAAGGATCCAACTCCTCGCCCGCAAAGAGGAAAAAGTGAATGAAATAATAGAATTTGCCCGCAATTTCTCCGTCAAAGCCGAAAAGATTAACCCTTTCCTGGAGCAGACCGGGACAGTACCGCTAAGGCATGGCGTGAAATTGTTGGATCTGCTTGCGCGTCCCCACATCGATCTGAAGCTGATGGCAACGGAAATTTCCCCGCTCAACGAGTTGTTGCACACGATCACCGACCGCAAGGAGGAGATCATTGAATCGGCCGACATCAAAATAAAATACAGCGGTTACATCAAACGGGAACGGATCATGGCCGAAAAAATAGGCCGCCTCGAGGACATTCGCATCAAAGATAAATTCAATTACAAAGAGATCCAATCGCTGTCGACAGAAGCACGTCAAAAACTAACGAAGATCAACCCCGAAACCATTGCCCAGGCAGGCAGGATTCCGGGAGTCTCACCCAACGATATTTCCGTGCTGCTTGTACTCCTGGGACGATAAAAATTCAGAATGTTTCACGTGGAACATCTCACAAAAAAACAAATTTATAATTCTTCATCATGAGCATCGAAACATTAACCTCCGCCGTAAGGAATATTCCTGATTTCCCCATACCGGGTATTCAATTCAAAGATATTACCACCCTGTTTCAATCTCCCGTTCATTTAAAAGAGCTTTCCGAAATTCTTTTTGAAAGATACAGCAATAAGGGAATTACAAAGGTAGTGGGCATAGAATCCAGGGGTTTTTTTATGGGCCCGGTAGTAGCGATAAAATTAGGTGCAGGGTTTGTGCCAATCCGGAAACCGGGGAAACTCCCGTACAAAGTAATCGAAGAATCATACACCAAAGAATATGGCAAAGATGCCATCCAAATTCACGCGGATGCACTGGAAAAAGAGGATGTGGTGCTAATCCATGATGACCTGTTGGCCACGGGAGGAACCATGGTGGCAGCTTATAATTTAATCAGAAAACTGGGCGTCCGGAAAATTTACATTAACTTTCTGATTGAACTGGAAGCATTAAAAGGACGGGAGTTTTTCCCCAAAGAAGTAGAAATAAATTCTATCTTGAAGTTTGAAGTATAATTGAGATTTCGGAAAATCCGCTGCTCATTTTTGCCGAATTAAAGAAAACAGCAAAAATGCGTTTTAATTTGTATTTTTGCATAATAGATTACGCGCTATCCGGATATGACTGACGATGTAAAAGATACCCTTGCCGTTATTCCGCATCAGCCAGGCTGCTACCAGTTCCTGGATGAAAAAGGTACGGTCATTTACGTCGGCAAAGCCAAAGATTTGAAGAAGCGTGTATCTTCCTACTTCAATAAATATCAGGAGCACCCAAAAACAAGGATTCTTGTCAGGAATATCCGGAAAATAAAATACATCGTCGTCAACACCGAAGAAGACACTTTTCTGCTGGAAAATAACCTTATCAAGCAGTTGAGGCCACGGTACAACGTGATGTTGAAAGACGACAAATCCTACCCGTCGATCGTTGTCAAAAATGAATTTTTCCCCCGGGTATTCAAAACCCGGAATATTGTAAAAGATGGATCCAGATACTATGGTCCCTACACTTCGGTGCAATCAGTCAATGCACTTTTGGATATATTCAGGAGAGTATATAAGGTACGTACCTGCCGGTTGAACCTGACACCGGAAAATATCGCTGCCGGAAAATTCAAAGTATGCCTTGAGTATCACATCAAAAGATGCGAAGGACCCTGTGAAGGGTTACAATCATTGGAAAGTTACCACAAAAACATCAGTGAAATAACTGAAATCCTGAAAGGAAATGTAAACATCATTGAGAAACAGATTCAGGAGAAGATGCAAATGCTCTCCACACAAATGCGGTATGAAGAAGCGCATGAGTTGAGAGAGAAATTGATGCTTATTCAAAACTTCCGGGATAAATCGCAGGTAATCAGCAACATAAAATACAATCTCGATGTATTTTCCATCGAGGAAGATGAAAACGCGGCTTACATCAATTACCTCCATGTCGTAAATGGCGGCATCACCCAGGCCTATACATTTGAGTACAGAAAGAAACTCGATGAAACAGCGGAGGAACTTCTCGGGATGGGGATTGTGGAGATGCGTCAGCGTTACGGAAGTGATGCAAGGGAGATTATTGTCCCTTTTATTCCGGAACTGAAGCTAAACGGGGTAGAATTTACGATTCCACAACGCGGAGATAAACGAAGTCTTCTTACGTTGTCTGAAAAAAATGTGAAACAGTATAAAATCGATAAACTGAAGAAATCGGAGATGCTCAATCCGGAGCAGCGGACAACCAGAATATTGAAAGCAGTGCAAAGCGACCTTCGGTTGAAAGAACTTCCCTGGCATATTGAATGTTTCGACAATTCCAATATTCAGGGAACAAATGCGGTGGCAGCCTGTGTGGTGTTCAAAAAAGCCAAACCATCGAAAAATGATTACCGGCATTACAATGTAAAGAGCGTCGCAGGCCCCGATGATTACGCATCGATGCGCGAAATTGTGGAAAGACGCTACGTTCGACTGCTTAACGAAGGCTCTCCCCTACCCCAATTAATTGTAATTGACGGCGGTAAGGGCCAATTACACGCTGCCGTGGAATCGCTTCAGAAAATCGGGCTCTATGGAAAAATCGCAGTGATAGGCATCGCAAAACGACTGGAAGAAATTTACTACCCCGGAGACTCTGTTCCTTTGTATATCGACAAGAATTCTGAAACGTTAAAATTAATTCAGCAACTGCGCGACGAGGCACATCGGTTTGGAATTACTTTTCACCGGCAAAAAAGAAGTAAATCCCAATTGGTGTCCGAACTCGACAGCGTGAAAGGTATCGGCCCCGAAACAAAAAAGAGACTGCTCACCCACTTCAAAAGTATCAAACGGCTCAAAGAAGCAAACGAAGCAGAGATAGTGGCGCTTATCGGAAAAAATAAGGGGTCACTCATCATGAGATGGATAGATGAAGGAAAAAACAAAGAAATGGGTAATAAAGATTCTGAAAATGATTCGAATTTCGAAACGGAAGCTGAAATGAGGAGATAAATTACAAAACAGAAATATCCAGGATTATGCGATTGTTAATACAACGTGTATCGGATGCATCCGTCACCATTGGCAAAGAGACCAGGAGCAGCATAAAAAATGGTCTGGTATTGCTGTTAGGGATTGAAGCATCGGACACGGAAGAAGATATCGAATTTTTGTGTAAGAAAACCGTCAATTTGCGTATATTTGACGATCTGAACGGTGTAATGAACTGGTCGGTTCGGGATATTGACGGCGAGATCATGGTCGTTTCACAATTTACGCTGTACGCCAGCACAAAAAAAGGAAATCGCCCTTCTTACCTCCGTGCTGCCAAACCGGAAATATCGGTACCGTTATACGAGCAGTTTTGCACGTACTTATCAGCATTACTGCAGAAACCGGTACAGACAGGCGAATTTGGAGCGGACATGCAGGTTCATCTCGTGAATAACGGACCGGTCACGATATGGCTCGACTCAAAAAACAAGGAATGACACATTCGCTTGAAACGAGCATAAGCATGTTTTTCACACAAGTACATGATAATTGCGAGTTCCATTCGACCTTAATGTAAAAGAATAAAATATTATCGTATGAAATTAAATTAACACATTCATCCCAATTGATAATGACAATTCAGGAAGCGCAACAAAATATAGATCAATGGATTAAAACATATGGCGTACGCTATTTCAGCGAACTCACCAATATGACAATTCTGATGGAAGAAGTGGGCGAAATGGCCCGCATTATGGCACGAACGTATGGCGATCAATCATGTAAAAAAACCGACTTATCGAAAAATCTCGCCGATGAGATGGCAGATGTGCTGTGGGTACTGCTGTGCCTGGCCAACCAAACCGGTGTAAACCTGGAAGAAGCACTCCAACAAAATATCGATAAAAAAACGGCAAGAGATGCTACCAGACATCTGAATAACCGGAAATTACAATGAAATATAAATTCTAAACACCCACCTATAATGGAATCAAACAAATATTTACTTGCTCTCAACAGTCATCCGTTTACATTGACAGACGGGGAAGTTACCGCAAAAACAGATCGCCTTATCGCTGAAAAGTTTGCAGAAAACAATACACGGGATGTCTACAAAAAATTGTATGGCTGTATCGACCTGACCACGCTCAACACCACCGATACAAAAGAGAGTGTATGGAAATTAACCGAAAAGGTGAACGCTTTCGACGGCGCAACACCCGAAGTAGATAATGTTGCGGCAATCTGTGTCTATCCTAATTTTGCGCAGACTGTGAAGGAAGCATTAACTGCAGATGTAAAAATTGCCTGTGTATCTGCCGGTTTTCCAACATCACAAACCTTTACCGAGGTGAAAGTAGCCGAAACGGCACTGGCCATAGCTAACGGTGCCGACGAGATTGATGTGGTAATGAATGTGGGTTTGTTTCTGGAAGAGGAATATGAAGAAATGTGCGAGGAACTTGCCGAAATTAAAGATGCCTGTCGCCATGCCACTTTAAAAGTGATTCTGGAGACCGGAGCATTGAAAACAGGGGAGCACATCCACAATGCGGCCATCCTGTCGCTCTATTCAGGAGCCGATTTTTTAAAAACATCCACAGGGAAGGGTTATCCGGGAGCAACTCTGGAAGCCGCCTGCGTAATGTGCCATGCCATAAAATCATATTACGAAAAAACAGGGCGTAAAATTGGGTTGAAGGTCGCCGGAGGTATCTCCACCGTAACCGATGCAGTGAAATATTACACCCTTGTCAAAGAGATGTTGGGGGAAGAATGGTGCAACCCCACCCTTTTCCGGATAGGTGCAAGCCGGCTTGCAGATGTTTTATTATCCGAAATACAGAACGGATGAAATCATTCAGAAAAAAGATTACAAATCACATAAACGCTGATTCCCATCAACAATATCGCTGAGATTCCCGAAAAAAAAGTATACCTATTGAGCTCGATACACACAATCATTGAGAAGGCTGACCCGGCAAGTCTGCCTTTCTCTTTGCATAAACTTCATCGTTTCGTAACACCCATATGAAAACAAAACCATACATTTGTAATCCATTAAGAAATTAACAATAAACGTTCACAGCAATGGAACGAGCTTGTAAATCGATTTAATGATGGGATGATGTACCGATTTGATAATTACTAATCAACAAATTAATAAATCATTAAATTAACGAATCGTTCAGATTCCATGCACCATACTGTAAAAAATAAATTAATCGTATGAAAAAAAATGTTTTCACGCTGATTTTAATATTTATCTCCGTTGCGACTTACTCACAGCAGTTCGCAAAAGGTTATGTGTACGAAGATGTCAACAAAAACGGACAGAAAGACCGTCGTGAAGCCGGTATTGCAGAGGTAGCCGTATCCAACGGTACCGAGGTGGTGCTTACCGACGACAAGGGATTTTACACACTTCCCCTGAACGACGGCAACACTATTTTCGTGATTAAGCCCGGCGGATACAAAACCCCGGTGGACGATAATTTTATCCCGCAATTCTTCTACCACCATAAACCGGAAGGCTCACCCGACTCGCTGACCTACAAAGGAGTACCTCCTACCGGAAAACTTCCCGAATCGGTTGATTTTGCCCTTTACAAACAAAACGAGCCGGAAAATTTTTCAGCGGTTGTTTTTGGCGACCCACAGCCCTACTCCATACAGGACATGGACTATTTCACACAGAAAATAGTGCAGGATGTGAAGAAAAAAGTAA
>JBDKRY010000025.1:0-2284 GCA_039683155.1 Proteiniphilum sp. | reverse complement strand
CAGCAGAGAATATATTCCTTCCTCATACAAGTGGTTCAGAATTTGTTGGTTCGTTTCTTGGGTGAAGTCAATCACGATCTGTTTCACTGTCTCATCCGGCAAACCGTCTGTACGGACAGCAGCCGTGAACACAATCGTAGGCGCCGTCCCGTCGAAGAGTGCGGATGAGGAGGGGATTTTGTTTTCCCTGTCTATCACGATTCTCGTGGGATGATGTCCGAACCACTTTCTGGCGGTCAACTGCGGGTTGTCCAGCAGCGCAGTCCGGGTACCCACGAGGACGCCATGTACATGGGTACTAAACTTATGAACGATGCTGTGCGTCAAACTGTTGGATATCATGGCCGGACTTCTTTCTTCAAGCGATGTACGCGGGTGATCCATGAACCTGTCCCTGCTTTGTGCCCATTTCAGTATCACAAAAGGTCTGTGACAGCGTTGGTTGGTGAAAAATATTTTATTCAGCTCCCGGGCTTCCTCTTCCAACATACCCAGGGTAACTTCAATGCCATGCTTTCTCATCAGTGCAATTCCCGCGCCCGATATGGCAGGATTAGGATCCTGTATTGCCACCACAACGCGGGGGATCTTCTTTGTGATGATCAATTGTGCACAAGGGGGTGTCTTGCCATAGTGGGAGCAAGGTTCCAACGAGACATACAGTGTTGCCTCACGCAGCAGTGCCTCTTCTTTTACTGCAGCAATGGCATTCACTTCAGCGTGGGCCTCCCCATACTGCCGGTGATATCCTTCTCCAATGATCCGGTTATGGTGTACAACCACAGCGCCTACCATGGGATTTGGGCGGGTAAAACCTTCCCCTTTCCGTGCAAGTTGAAGGCAACGCTCCATAAAAATCGGATTTAATTCCATTTTTTTCTATCTTTGCTCTGTCAGGCAACGACCGGCTTATACCGGCGGAAGCTTCAAGTGAAACATTTACCTTCAGCACATCAACCATCATGATGCAACAGCATATCCAGCATATTCGCCAAGAATTGAGCGGGTTGTATAGCTCTTCGGAGATTGCGGTGCTTACCCGTCTCATTCTTGAAGAGGTATGCAGTGTTCCTTTTGCCGGCATAACGGCAGACAAAATTAATCATTTATCCCGTCTTCAGGGAGAAAAGCTGGAAGATATTCTTTCCCGGCTGAAAAAAGGGGAGCCACACCAGTATGTGTTCGGAGAAACAGCATTTTACGGGAGACTGTTCCGTGTTAACTCCGATGTGCTTATTCCCCGACCCGAAACAGAGGAACTGGTGGAGTGGGTTGTTTCTGAGCATAGTGCCGGTCAGCGTTTTTTCCTGGATATAGGAACGGGCAGCGGCTGCATCGCGATAACCCTGGCTAAAGAAATACCCCATGCTCAGGTGGATGCATGGGACATTTCGGAAAAAGCGCTTGCGGTGGCTGCCGGAAACGCTTTCAGTCTCAAGGCTGATGTTCATTTTTCGCAATTGGACATACTGGCTCCTTTCACACCGGACAAATGTTACGATGTGATTGTAAGCAATCCTCCCTATGTGGCCGAATCTGAAAAAGCAGGTATGGATTCCAATGTCCTCGACTTTGAACCACACCAGGCACTCTTTGTCCCTGAGGATGAACCGCTCCTTTTTTACGACCGGATTGCCGCTTTGGCAATGGGGATGCTGCATGAACAGGGAAAACTGTATGTGGAGATCAACAGGAGCAAAGAGGATCTTGTGGCTCAGTTATTTTGCGAAAAAGGTTTCTCATCCGTTGAGATAAGAAAAGATATTTCCGGCAATTCCCGGATGATACGTGCCGTAAAAACAGTGGATCATGGATAACCCTGAAAGTATTGTCACTGCAGAGCAGGCTTTCGAACGAATGGCGCGTCTTTGCTCTCAGAAAGAATGCTGCACTCTCGATGTACGAAGAAAGCTCCGGCGGATGCAAATTCCGGAAGAGACCGTTGCATGCATTATTACCAGGTTAAAGAAGGAGCGTTATATTGACGAAGCGCGCTATACCCGCAGTTATATTCACGACAAACTCTCTATCAACAAATGGGGAAAGAAGAAAATTGTGCTTTCACTGCAACAGAAGCAGATACCGGCTACAGTAATCGAGGATGCCTTTTCGGTATTTTCAGACACATCGCTCAACGCGTCACTGCTGCCCCTGCTGGAAGCAAAAAGAAAAACCGTTAAGGGACAATCGGCGTACGAGAAAAACGGGAAGCTGATCAGGTATGCCTTGGGCAGGGGTTTCTCCATGAAAGAGATATTGGCATGTATGCAGAAAATGAACCTCC
>JBDKRY010000024.1:0-5239 GCA_039683155.1 Proteiniphilum sp. | reverse complement strand
GAAGAATATGTGGAAATGGTAAAAAACAATACATTTACCGATACCCTCAAACGGTATGAAGTAAAGAAAGGCGATGTATTTTTTCTGCCTGCGGGACGGGTGCATGCCATTGGCGCGGGATGCTTTATCGCGGAGATTCAACAGACATCCGATATCACCTACCGCATCTACGACTATAACCGGAAAGATGCCGCCGGCAATACCCGCGAACTGCACACCGAACTGGCCAAAGACGCAATCGACTACAACGTATACGATTCCTACAAAACAGATTACAAAAAAAATATAAACCATCCCGTTAAGTTGGTTTCATGCCCGTATTTCACCACTCATTTGCTGGAAATGGAAACGGATATTCCGATGACCCGCCAGTATGTGAATCTTGATTCATTTGCTATCTATATTTGTATGGCCGGAAAGTGCACCCTCAAAGATGATAAGGGTAACTCCGGATTTATCAGCCAGGGAGAGTCGATGCTTATTCCCGCAGACACAAAATCAGTGACCCTCATTCCCGGGGAGACCTCACAATTACTGGAGACTTACGTGGTTGAATAAGTCAGAACTCAGAAACCAGATTTAGCTGAAAACTGACAACTCATAACTGACAACTCATAACTGATAACTGACTACGGACTACTGAATATGAGAGGCATATTATTAATCAATACGGGTACACCTGCGAGTAAGGAGAAAGCCGATGTAAAGAAATTCATCTGCGATATGCTATCGGATCCGCTGGTGATGGGGCGACCCGAATGGCAGTCGAAATTTCTTGCCGGAAACATCATTGCCCCCTTCTCGGCATCACGATCAACGGAAAAATACAAGCAGATCTGGCGGAAGACGGAACCTGAGATATCGCCGTTGCTGTATCACATGCACAGGCTCTCAGAAAAGCTTGAAGCCAGAAAGGGGCTTCCTGTGGAGATAGCCATGCGCTACGGCACACCCGATATCCTGAATGCTTTCAGGAAGCTTGAACAAAAATGCCCGCTATTGCATGAGGTAGTTATCTTTCCGCTCTATCCGCATTATGCCCAGTCCACCACGCAAACGACCATTGAGGAAATCGGTCGTATTTTTTACCGGCACCCCCACTCCTTCCGTTTGAAGTTCGTGGAGCCCTATTACAATCACCCCGCGTATATCAACGCGCTGGCAGACTGTGCACGTCCATATCTGGAAGATATCGACAGGCTGGTATTCAGTTACCACAGCCTGCCCGTGTCACAGGTAGAATCGGCCTGGAAAAAGGGTAAGGAGTATGATTACGTCTATCAGGTAAAGGAGACAAACCGTTTGTTTTGCGAACAGATACCCTTCGATCCCCATCACACGCTCCTCTTTTACGCCTCACAGCGCGGAAACAACTGGCTGAAACCTTTTTTAAACCAAGATATTGCAGATTTGCCCAAACTGGGATGGAAGAAAGTAGCCGTGATTGCCCCGGGTTTTCCCGTAGACAATCTGGAAACCCTGTATGATATTGATATCGAAGCAAGAGAACTCTTCATGGAAGCCGGAGGCGAAAAATTCATCTTTATCCCCTCTCTAAACGACAGTGAAGCCTGGGTGGAGGCCATCTGGAAAATAATGGAAAGAATATGACTATATATAATATTCCATTAAGTCGATCAACCCGGCCTGCAATGCATACCGGGTAGCTTCGTTGACGCTGTTGACCCCCAGTTTCCGGTAGATATTACGCCGGTGCGTATTGACGGTGTGAAAGCTGAGATTTTTCTCTACCGCGATTTCTTTGGTGGTCTTGCCAAGGGCAATCCCGTACAGGATATTTTTTTCGGAGGCAGTGAGCCGGTCCGGTTTTTTCACGGGCAGCACATCACTCCTCATGACCGATTCGGCAAAGTCGCACCAGTACACCTCACCGGCCGTCACGCGCTTCAGTGCATCCATCACCTGCGCTTTGGGGTGATGCTTCATCACCACGCTGATGGTGGGGTCCGCGATCAGGAGCCGCCGCAGAAAGTGTTCATCGGGTTCATCGGAAAACAACAGCCAGGCCGATTGTGCGGCGCCGGCTTTCATCTGTAAGAGGTGATTGACCGACGAAAAGTCGAACAACGAGTAATCGACCACCACCACCGACAGGGGAAGGCGGCGCAGGGCGTCCAGCAACTGGCGGCAGGATGCCGCCTCCGTCACGGATGCATGCTCATCGGCCTCTTTCAGGAATGAGATCAACCCGGCACGGGTAATATCCTGATTATCCGCTAATATATAATTATTTATCACTCGTTCCCTGTTTGCATAATCGCAAATTTAGTGATTTATCACGGTCTGTTTGCGAAAAATACCACAAATGTGCTATTTCACCATCAAAAAACTACCTTTACCTTTGTCACCAAAATTAATATTGAATGATTATGACAAAAATTGCAGAAAATCTGACAGCATTGGTGGGAAAAACCCCATTACTCCGACTCAATGGATTTGAGAAGTCCGAAGGAGCAAAAGCGAAGCTTATCGCGAAACTGGAAAGTTTTAACCCTCTGGGGAGTGTAAAAGACCGTATCGCACTGGCCATGGTGGAAGATGCCGAACAGAGCGGTGTACTCAAGGCCGGTTCCGTCATCATTGAACCCACCAGTGGCAACACGGGTATTGGTCTTGCCTTTGTATCTTCCATCAAGAAGTACCGGCTGATTTTAACCATGCCCGAGACCATGAGTATTGAAAGGCGAAACCTGCTGAAGGCGCTTGGCGCAGAGCTGGTGTTGACTCCCGGTGCGGATGGCATGAAAGGAGCCATCGCCAAAGCGTTGGAGCTGCAGGCTGCATTACCCGGCGCCGTGATCCTGCAACAGTTTGAGAACCCCTCCAACCCAAAGATTCACTATAACACCACCGGCGAAGAGATCTGGAGCGATACCGATGGCAAGGTGGACATTTTTGTCAGCGGCGTAGGCACAGGAGGCACCGTGAGCGGCGCCGGAAAAAGATTGAAAGAACGGAATCCCAACCTTGTAGTAGTCGCCGTAGAGCCTGCCGAATCGCCTGTACTGTCGGGAGGAAAACCCGGCCCCCACAAGATTCAGGGCATTGGTGCCGGTTTTGTTCCGGAAAACTATAATGCATCGGTGGTTGACCGCGTGATAACCGTAAGCAACGACGATGCCATACGCACAAGCAGAAACCTTGCAAAGACGGAAGGGCTCCTGGTAGGAATCTCATCGGGTGCAGCCGCGTACGCTGCGCTGCAACTGTCGAAGGAACCGGAGAATGAAGGGAAAAATATCGTGGCAATCCTGCCCGACACCGGAGAACGATACCTGTCTACCGTATTGTATGCTTTCGACGAGTATCCTTTGTAAAAATCTGTTATATATGCATGCGGGCAATGAAAAAATTGCGCCCTGGAACATGATTATGAATGAATGGGAATAAAAAAATATAGCATGAATAAATTTCTACTTTTATTACTTATTATTCTCCTTGCAGCGGGAATCAGTTCCTGCGAAAAGAAAAATGAACTGCAGAGCGGTATCTGGCGCGGTGAACTGGCCGTGTCGGGCGACAGGAAGGTACCTTTTCTGTTCGAAGTGGAGACGCACGGTTCCGATTCAGCCACATTCACCCTCCTCAACGGGGAAGAACGGGTGGAACTGTCCGGCGTTACGTTTCACGGCGACACGCTCATCGTCCCCATTGTGGCTTACGATGCTGAGATCAGGGGATTTGTTACGAATGACCGTATCGAAGGAAAATTCATTAAAAATTACCTCGAAGACGATCCGGGTGTTTCTTTTACCGCGGTTCACGGCGTGGAGGAACGTTTTGAACCGGCCGCACAACCAGCCACACGGCAAATCGACGGCAAATGGGAGGTGCTTTTCCTGAGTGAGGAAGGAGATACCGCCCGCAATGTGGGCATCTTCAAAACCGACGGCGGGATCGTCACCGGTTCCATACTGACCCATTCGGGAGACCTCCGGTTCCTGGAAGGCGCTTATACCGATAATGGTGTGCAACTCTCGGCTTTCAGCGGCCTGAGTCCTTATTTGATCGATCTCGCCTTTACCGATGATAGTCTTTTTGAGGGTACTTTTTATACCACCCGCGGCACCACGCGATTGTCAGGCCGCAAAAACGATGCCGCAGCTTTGGCCGATGCCTATTCGCTGACCGGCCTCAAACCAGGCTATGAAACGCTCAGCTTCACACTACCCGATCTGGAAGGGAACAGGGTTTCACTCAGTGATGAACGGTATCGGGGCAAAGTGGTGATTGTGTCCATTCTGGGAAGCTGGTGTCCCAACTGTCTCGATGAGATGGCTTTTCTGGCGCCCTGGTATGATGCCAATAAGGATCGGGGTGTAGAGATCATCGGCATCGCCTTCGAGCGGAAAGAGGATGAAGCTTATGCGAAAAAGACAATCTCCCGGCTCAAAGAACGGTATCACACCGGGTATCCCATACTCTTTGGCGGAGCAGTGGGCAAAGAAAATGTGACCGGGGTACTGCCGGAACTGGACAACTTTTCGAGTTATCCCACCACCATTTTCATCGATAAGCAGGGGAAGGTGCGCAAGATTCATACCGGCTTCAACGGCCCGGCCACCGGTCTGTTTTACGAAGAATTTATCGAAGAGTTCAACACACTGGTCGACTCCCTTCTCGCGGAACAACCTGTCACAAACAGCCCAAAGCAGACCTCTCATTTCTGATTGCAGGATCGTAATTCCTTATCTGCTGCCGGTAAGCTGATTACTGATTGCTGAAAGCTGATTACTGATTGCTGATTATTGAATGCTGATTAATGATTACTGACTACTGATTACTGCTTGCCGGATATCATCCAGCAAATCATCCACACTCTCCAGTCCCACGGACAGGCGGAGTGTGGTTTCCTTTATGCCCATGGTAGACCGTTGTTCGGGCGTAAATGTGCCGTAGATAGTACTGGCAGGGTGAATGATGAGCGATCGGTTATCAAAAAGGTTGGTAGCGCGGCGGATCAATTTCAGCCGGTTCAGGAAGCTGTAACATCGCTCTTTCGAATCCAGGTCGAAGGTCAGCATGGCACCCGGCAAGTCGCCGAACTGCTTCCTGCTCACTTCGTAAAAAGGATGATCAGACAATCCTGTATAGTTAACCGACCGTATGCCGGGCAACGACTGTAATCTTTTGGCGAGCTCCAGGCAACTGCTCGCATGCCTTTCGTACCTCACCTGCAGGGTTTCCAGACCCAGCGATTGCACATAAGCCACTTCCG